>JAACDV010000154.1 GCA_009936825.1 Bacteroidota bacterium
ACTATTAATGGACTGGCTGTTGCGGCTAAACAGATTGCGCACCAACTCCGCCTTCCCGATATAGTGCTTGACGCCGTTGCCGGTAAGATGAATGCCGATGGTGATACGCAAAAGGCCTTGGATGTTATTGCCGATGATCTGATTGAGGCGGCGCTTCGTGATGTTGATGCGGCTATTTATATGTCCGAAGAGCGTGATGATGCGATTGTGCTGAATGCGGATGGACGGTTGATTGTTGCCTGTGACCCGCTGGATGGATCATCAAATATCGGGGTGAATCTAACGGTTGGAACAATTTTTTCAATTTTACCGGGTGGCGCAGACGCAGGTTTGCCGGGTGGCGCGGACGCGGGGCCAGATGCATTGTTGCAGGCTGGCCGCAATCAGCTTGCCGCCGGTTTTTTCCTCTATGGTCCGCAGACTAGCCTGATTCTAACCACGGGCAAAGGCGCGGTATCGTTTAGGTTGAATGCGGAGAATGAATTTGGTCTGACGAACGGGCAGGTTCAAATTCCGGCTGATGCAGCAGAATTTGCCATTAATGCTTCAAATGCGCGGCACTGGCTGCCCCCGGTTTCGTCCTACATCAATGCGTGTCTGGCGGGCACTGACGGACCGCGTAAAAAGAATTTTAACATGCGCTGGGCGGGGTCTCTGGTGGCTGACGCATGGCGGATTTTTGATCGTGGCGGGGTTTTTTTATACCCGCGAGACAAACGCCCGGGCTATGAAGATGGGCGGTTGCGGCTTGTTTATGAGGCGGCGCCGATTGCGTTTATCATCGAGCAGGCAGGGGGGCGCGCCAGCGATGGCGTTGAGGATATCATGAATATCATTCCGGACGCGCTGCATTCCCGGGTGCCGTTGATTTTTGGGTCAAAATCCGAAGTTGCGATTATTGAGGACCAGCACCGGGCATCAAACGATCAGATTTAACCTTGGTCGCCGGTCGTTTCTGCGGCGAGTATCGCGGCAAGCCCGCTTTCATAATCGGGATATAGCAGATCAATTCCAAGTTCGGGTTTGATGATTTTTGATCCCACCTTACGACGAGAGACGTAAAAGCTGCGTGCCATCGACGATAGATTGGCGTCTTCCAGCTTTTGCGGGGGCGGTGCAGGAACACCCAGAAGTGCCGCCGCATGGCGAACAACGTCCCCTTGAGCGGCAGGTTTTTCATCAGCAAGATTGATGATTCTGCTGCGGCGCGGCATTCCGATGGAGGCAGCTATAATCCGGCAAATATCATCGACATGGATGCGGTTGAAGAGCTGTCCTTCATTTTCGATAATCCGGGCTGTGCCATCGCGAAGCCCGTCAAAGGCGCTGCGCCCCGGACCATAAATTCCGGCGGTGCGAAACAACTCGGTGCCCAGCAATTTCTGCCATCTTTGCTCGGCAATTACCCGGGCTTTTCCGCGCGCAGTGGCGGGTTGAACTGCGGTGTCCTCATAGCAAAAGCCGTCTGGCTTGTCTGGATAGACCGAGGTTGCCGAAACATAGCCAGACCAGCCGCTAAAATTAGCCAACGCATCACCATGCGCGTCCAGAACCGGATCACTGCCGCCAATTGCAGTTATTGTGGTTAGCAGCGCGTCAACCCCATCAAGGGCAGTTCCAAAATCATCAAGCGGGACCGAGTCGGAAAAAGGAAAAACCTGCCAGCCATCGGCAATCTCTTGCTCGAACTTTTGCGGTGAGCGCGTTGTGCCGCGAATTGACCAGCCAAGCTTTGCCAAATGATGGCCCATTGGCCGGCCAACATATCCAAGCCCAAAGATGAAGATTGTCCGTGCCATTTTATCCCTTCATCCCACTATCCATTGGTTTGAAAACTTTAATGATATTCAATTGTCCGGGCGTTAAATCTTGTCCACCATAGCTGGCGCGAGCACGAAAAGGTCTAGTTGTTTTTTGCAAACTCTGCAATCTGTGTGCGGACGAGGCTGGCATCCAGCCGCCGCCCTTGCCAGTCCAACCGCCAGTCAAGATGCGGTCCGGTTGATCTGCCGGTGGACCCTACTGTGCCTATTACCGTACCGCGCGGAATCAAATCACCCTTGGCCACGTTTGTTTTTTCCATATGCAAAAAGGTTGAATTCAGCCCCAGCCCATGGGTGATTAGCACCGTCCATCCAGAAAAATACAGATCGCCCACAAAGGTCACCCGCCCGCCCGCAGGGGCGATGATTGGCGTTCCGCGCGGGGCGGCAATATCAATCCCGTAATGCGGTTGGCGGGGCGCCCCATTCAAAATGCGCTGGCTACCATAAACGCCAGTAATCTGGCCAGTCACAGGCATATCAAATCCGCGGATGAAATCGCCGGAATAGGCCCCGGCATCATGATCCGTGCGCGCTGCCCGCACCGCCGCAGCATCGCGGTTGATCCTATCAATACGCGATTGCGGCGGCGTTACATGGTTTGACTTTAACCCATCAATTCGTTGAATTTTATAGGCGCGTTGCTGCACCGGTAAAGTGGTGTTCGCAGACCTGCCATCCGGACCGGTCAGGCTAAGAATGGCCGGTGTATCGCTGTCACGGTGAAAACCAAGGATGAAAATTCCATTTTTGTCGGCCGCAATTATTTCGCTGTTCAGGGTGAGGCTAGATCCGGCGGGCAACTGGCCGATAATCATGCCGCCCTCAACCGCACTGCCAGCCAGCCATTTAACGCCCTCTAGGCCAAGCGCATTAGGGCTGGCCAGCGTAGTGATCAAACAGACAAAAACAACGCTGATCCGGCGTCTTAAAAAAGGTCCTAAATGACGCCTTGGACACCCTATTATACGCGGTTCCATAGAAGGTTTTGTGATCACCGCGCCAACGCAATGTCGAAAAAACATCCGAGAAATAGAAACTAGGCATAAAATTGATCTGAACAGGCTTGGAATCATGATCTTCAAACGCTACCATTGTTGACGGTTTTTAGCACATTCAAATGCCCCGAAAGGTGCTAAAACCTGTTCCTTGCTGGGGCTTTGTTCCCGAAATCTAAACCATTGTCAGGGCGCCTGCAAAACAAGGAACAGGCCCCGTTCAGCTGAAAGATTATCATGTCAAATCTCCCGCATGAAAAAATTGTCATTATTGGGGCTGGCGCTGCCGGTCTAACCGCCGCCATTTATGCGGCGCGTGCCAATCTTGCGCCGGTCATTATCGCTGGTCTGCAACCTGGCGGGCAGATGACAATCACCACTGATGTTGAAAATTATCCCGGTTTTGCCGAGGTGATTCAAGGCCCGTGGCTGATGAGCGAAATGCAGTCGCAGGCGGAAAATGTGGGTGCCCGGGTTATGTATGACATTGTGACGGCGATGGACACCAGCACCCGTCCGTTCGCGTTGACACTCGATTCCGGCGGCAAGATGACGGCGGATGCGGTGGTGATTGCGACCGGTGCGCAGGCCCGCTGGCTTGGGCTTGAATCCGAGCAGGCGTTCAACGGTCGCGGCGTTTCGGCCTGTGCCACTTGTGACGGGTTTTTCTTTAAGGACCGCGATGTTGCCGTAGTCGGAGGCGGTAATACGGCTGTCGAAGAGGCGCTGTATCTTGCCAATATCTGCAAGTCGGTCACGTTGATTCACCGGCGTGAAGGGCTGCGCGCTGAACAGATTATGCAGGATCGCCTGCTTCGCCATGACCGGATTACTGTTGAGTGGAATCGTACAGTGGATGAGGTTTTGGGTGATGCCAGCGGCGTTACCGGATTACGGCTGGCGTCGACAACAGGTGGTGAGGCTATGGAAATTGCTGTGCAGGGAATGTTTGTCGCGATTGGTCATGACCCTGCAACCAAAGCCTTTCACGGTGTTCTCGATCTCGATGATGAGGGATATATCCTAGCTGAAAAGGGAGGGACACGGACCTCGGTTGAGGGTGTTTTTGCCGCCGGTGACTGTGTTGATAAAATCTACCGCCAAGCGGTTACCGCCGCTGGAATGGGGTGTATGGCAGCGCTTGACGCGGATCGTTGGCTTGGCGAGCAATCCTGAATTCCACACAAGACCGGAAACTTGGGTGAGATTGCAGGCCAAGCTTTATTTATGG
>JAACDV010000155.1 GCA_009936825.1 Bacteroidota bacterium
AAAATTATTTTACGGAAATTTAATTGGAAACTCCGTTGTCGGTTTGCGCACATATTTCAAAATGTATGACGCTGCAGAGAGACTTGATCATGAAGCTTTGCAGGAGTTTATCAAGCAACGCGTCAGTCTGAAGTCGAAGTTCATACACGAAATTATTAAATTATTAAAATCTGATTTGGCTTATGACCCGACGCTTACTAAAGCGACCTTGGCGGAACAGTTTTTAAAAGATATGAAAATCGGCGAAGGTAATAACCACAAAATAGGTGGAGAACTAGCCTTGCTAGCGTTTGCAAAAAAAGGTGGTGAAATCAAAACCAAAAACATTGATCTCCAAGCCTTTATTATCTCACCACAATCATTTCGCGGTATCACACAATATGACAAAACACTTGTTTTGTTTTCAACCGGAGTAGCTCATGTTATCCCAGATTTGGATGTCCGGCTCGCGAAATCCGCTTTAGGACAACTGGGTGTCTCAACCACACAGGTTTTTATCAAACAAATACACGATGGAGACGACATAGTCTGCCAGCTGGATGAGGTCAAACACTGGTACACAGTGGAAAACGGTTCCGTCACTCGAGAGTGTAACTTTACACAGTTGGTGATCAAGAGCATTCAAACGGATGGCTGGCGATCAACGTTTGATGAAGAGTTCAACCCGATATCATATTCGCGAATAAGTGACATATACGCGAAGCATGGTATAATTAGAGTTATTCATTAACTATTATCATTCCACTTTTTAGAGTAAAATAATGGCGAGCAACTAATTTGCGCAGCCACCCGGCGATGGGTGGAGCGGAGCGCGGACTTTCGGGAAATCGCTCGACGGAAATGCTAGCCAGCCATGTGCCAGTTTTTGCCGGCAAGGATGTCAAACCGCCTGTAATGCCGTCGAAGAACTAAAAGGCGCGGCACAGCTTGCATTACCAACCCGCTGGATGAGCTCACAGCTGTTGAACAGTGCACAGATCCGCGATGTGGTATCAAAATTTGATGTGGCGTAGGACGAATGACAAAATTTTCAGCAAATCTCGGATTTTTGTGGTCAGACAGACCTTTGATTGACGCCATCCATGCGGCGCATGCGGCTGGATTTCAAATGGTTGAATGTCACTGGCCATATGAATATGACGCTGTCGAGGTGAAAGCCGCACTCGACGCCACCGGCCTGACCATGCTGAGTTTGAACACGGTTCGTGGAAACCTTGCTGCCAATGAAAACGGGCTCGCCGCCTTGCCCGGGCGCGAGGATGAAGCCCGCGCCGCCATCAATCAGGCACTACGCTATGCGACCGCCATCAATACCCCAAACATCCATGTAATGGCTGGCTTCGCCGAGGGTAGCGCAGCCGAAGACTGCTTTATCGAAAATCTTCGATATGCCACCAGTCAACAACAGTATGTCACGTTCCTGATTGAGCCGCTCAACCACTATGACGCGCCGGGTTATTTTTTGAACAGTACAGACCAGGCACGCCGGATTATCGAAGCAATTGCCGCACCCAACCTAAAATTAATGTTCGACTGCTATCACATCCAGGTTCTGGAGGGTGATCTGACCCGGCGGCTGCAAGCAAATATCGATATTATCGGGCATATCCAATTTGCCGGGGTGCCGTCGCGTGGTCGCCCTGATCTCGGCGAGATCAACTATCAACATATTTTTAAGCAGATTGCCGATATGGGTTACACCGCGCCGCTTGGGGCGGAATATAAACCGGAAAACGGCGATACCGATGGCAGCCTTGGTTGGAAAAACAAGCTGGTGTGAATCGTCAGTAACGATCCTGATGTATCGGTGATCACAGCGGTTACGCATATGGTAAAGTGACTGCATCAGTGGCAGGATCTTCACAAAGTATGGGAGGGCTGAATGCCAGAAGGCCACACAATTCATCGGGCGGCACGCGATCATCACCGGATATTTACCGGCAAACAGCTCACCATCTCATCACCACAGGGGCGTTTTACGGAAGGGGCGGCGCTGCTGTCTGGACGACATTGTCTCTGCGTCGAGGCATTTGGCAAACATCTCATTTATCATTTTGATCATAGCGATGTGCTGCACATCCATCTCGGCCTGTTTGGACGGATTCGAAAACATAAATTGCCGCAAGCCGAGCCAAAAGGCGCAGTACGTGTACGTCTGGTTGGTGATACGCATGTGATAGATATCAATGGCCCAACGATTTGTCAGATTCTGCCTCGCCAAGAATTCCTGACATTGATTGACCGGATTGGCCCCGATGTGCTGCGTTCCGACGCAAATCCTGATCTCGTTTTCAACAGAATATCGAAGAGCAAAGCACCGATCGGCCGCCTAATCATGGATCAGTCAGTGATGGCCGGGATTGGCAATATTTACCGCTCAGAAATTTTATGGCGCCAGTCTATTCACCCCGAAACCCCCGGCAGCGCCATCAGTCGCGTTATGTTTGATGGCATTTGGAACGATGCCAAAAAACTGCTCGCCCTTGGCGTGAAACATAATGCGATTATCACCACAAACGCCA
>JAACDV010000156.1 GCA_009936825.1 Bacteroidota bacterium
CTGATAGCCTTGCCGATCGGCATTTATTCCGCACACCGCCATTCTTCGGTTTTCCATCAGGCCGGAACTTTCGTGACCATGATCGGATATTCCATTCCCCCGTTTTTCACCGGACCGCTGGTGATCGTTATTTTTGCCGTCCAGCTTGGCTGGCTGCCCTCGACTTATGACACACTTCACGTCGTTGTTGATTGGGACACGTTTAAGATTCAACTTAAACAGATGGTGTTGCCGGTGATGGTTTTGGCGTTGCAGACTACCGCCCAGATCAGCCGCTATATGCGGGCATCGATGCTGGATAATCTCAATCAGGATTATGTGCGGACCGCGCGCGCCAAAGGGATGAGCGAATGGAGCGTTGTCATGATTCATGGGTTGCGCAAGTCGATGATCCCCGTGGTAACGGTCATTGCCCTGAACCTGCCCGCTATTTTTGGGGGTGCTATTATTACCGAGCAGATTTTCAAGGTGAATGGTATCGGCCAGCAATTGATCGGTGCCATTTACGCGAATGACCTGCCAACAATCCAGACTTTGACCTTTATGTTTGCGGTGCTGATTGTGTTTTTCAATCTGATTGCCGATGTCATTTATGGCCTTCTTGACCCGAGGATTCGCTATGACTGATAAACCTCAAATCACCCCGGATCAGGCTGCCGCAGATCAGGCTGCCACAGATAAGGCCGCCGCAGATCAGCTATTGTCTGAGCGCAGCAGGCGCAGCCAGTGGCGCGATGTATGGGATCAGTTCAAAAAACACCGGGGCGCACTAATCGGTGGCATCCTGTTCTGTGTCATCGTGATTAGCGTGATGCTGGGACCATTTTTCTGGCCGTTTGAGGCGAATGAAATCAATATCCGCCTGCGCAATCAGTCGCCCAGCTGGCTGCATCCCTTTGGAACAGATCAGCTAGGCCGGGATACATTTGCGCGGATGATTGCCGGGGGGCGCACGTCGATTACCGTGGGACTGGCGGCGATGTTGCTGTCTGTCATGCTTGGAGGATTTGTTGGTGTTCTGGCCGGGTATTATCGCCGGCTTGACGGCCTTTTGATGCGCTTTACCGACCTGTTCCTGTCGCTGCCATTGCTGCCGCTTCTTCTGGTGATGATGCTGTTATTCCGTGAGCCATTGAGCCAGGCATATGGGCCAGAGCGCGGGATGTTTGTGCTGATTGTCTTTGCGATTGGAATCACCAGTTGGATGCCGACGGCACGAATTGTGCGCGGCGATGTGATGGCCCTGAAAGAACGTGAATTTATTCTGGCAGCAACCTCAATTGGAACCACTGACCGCAAAATTATCATGCGGCATATCCTCCCCAATGTTCTCTCGCCAATTCTGGTGTCGGCGACATTGGGAATTGCCAATGCCATCATTACCGAGAGCGCGTTGTCCTTTCTGGGGCTTGGGTTTCCGCCGGACTTCCCGACATGGGGCCGGTTGCTGAATGACGCTGTTGATTATCTGCAGTTGCATCCTGAGCGTGTTTTCTGGCCCGGGTTGGCGATTTCGTTAACCGTGCTTAGTGTGAATTATCTTGGTGATGGTCTTCGTGATGCGCTTGATCCGCGTATCCGGGGTCGTTAGAAGAAAAATTTCATGAGTCGGCCCCAAATTCCGGCCCCAAAATCTGGCCCCAAATTCCGGGCCTAAATAGGGCCAGCATAAAGACATCACCATAAAAAGTAGGAGCAATTTTCATGTCAAAATCGAAAGTTAAAAACACTTCGATCGAATCTCAGATGGCTGTTTCTCCGGCGTTGAAATGGCGCTGTATCGGGCCTAGTCGCGGCGGGCGCGTTGTTGCGGTCGCAGGTGATTATTCGGACCCGATGGTTTTTTACTTTGGTGCCTGTGCTGGCGGAATTTGGAAGACCGACGACGGCGGCACCTATTGGGAATGTGTCTCAGACGGTTTTTTGACCAGCGCAACCATTGGGGCGCTTGCTACCGCGCCGTCTGACAGCAATGTGATTTATGCCGGGACGGGCGAGACGACGATCCGCGTCGATGTGTCTTTTGGCGACGGCATGTACCGGTCAACCGATGCGGGCCGGACTTGGCAGCATATTGGCCTTGAAAAGACCAAGCAGATTTCCGAAATCCGCATTCACCCCACCAATCCTGATCTGGTTTATGTGGCGGCGTTTGGCGATGCGTTCGGCCCGTCGGATGATCGCGGCGTTTACCGGTCCGCTGATGGCGGCAAAACATGGCAGGCCGTCTTGCAGATGGATGCGGATTCAGGGGCCATTGATTTGTCGATGGATCCAACTAATCCGCGTGTGCTGTTTGCCACTTTCTGGCAGGCGCGCCGTCAGTTCTGGGACCTGTCCAGCGGCGGTCCCGGATGCCGGATGTTCCGTTCGATGGATGGCGGCGACACTTGGACCGATATTACCGATGCGCCCGGATTTGCCGTTGGATTGCTTGGCAAGATGGGGGTTTCGGTATCCCCGGCCAAACAGGGCCGTGTTTTTGCGCTTGTTGAGGCTGATGAAGATAACACCGGTCTGTACCGGTCAGAGGATTACGGCGAAAGCTGGCACCGCGTAACACCCAACCGTGATCTTATTCACCGCCCTTGGTATTACACGCATGTTTTTGCCGACCCGCAGGATGCTGACACCGTTTATGTAACCAACTATCAGATGTGGAAATCATCCGATGGTGGGGCCAGTTTCAGCGAAGTAACCACACCGCACGGCGACAATCATGATCTGTGGATTGACCCGGCCAATCCTAACCGGATGGTGCAGGGCAATGATGGCGGTGCCAATGTCTCGTTCAATGGTGGGCGCACTTGGTCCAGCATTTATAATCAGCAGACCTCGCAATTCTACCGTATGGATGTTGATAATCAGTATCCTTACCGGGTTTACGCAACCCAGCAGGATAATACCTCGGTTTCGGTTCCTAGTCAGGCCGAGTGGGGGATGATCACTAAATCTGATTTGCAGCTTCCGGGCACTGGCGAATCCGGCTTTATTGCGGTGCATCCGGATGATCCGAACATTGTTTTTGTTGGCGCGGTTGGCTCCTCACCGGGGGGCAATGGGGCGTTGCAACGCTATGATCACCGCACCAAGCAAATTCAGCTGGTAAATGTCTGGCCAGAGGAAGCGACAGGGTTTGCTCCGCGCGATTTGCGCTACCGGTTTGCATGGACTTATCCGATTTGTTTCTCGCCGCACGATAGCAACACGCTTTATGCGGGCGGCAACCATTTGTTCCGATCAACAGATCAGGGCAATAGCTGGTCGTGTATTTCACCTGATCTCAGCCGTAATGACCGCAGCAAGCAGGATTATTCCGGCGGCCCCTTAACCGGGGATAGCGCCGGCGCCGAGCAATATGCCAGCCTGTCTTCGGTTGTTGAGAGTAGCCACCGTCCGGGCGAAATTTGGGGGGCAACTGATGATGGCCGTGTTCATGTAACGCGCGATAATGGCGGCGAATGGGCTGAGGTAACTCCGCCCGAATTGCCGGAACTAGCCTATATCGGGGCGCTGGAAATGTCGCCGCATGATGCCGATTGTATTTATCTTTCGGCTACCTGTTACAAAAGCGCGGATTATCACCCCTATTTATTTGTGTCACGCGATAGCGGAAAAAGCTGGACCTCAATCGCAACCAGCTTTCCGCAAACTGAAATCACCCGCGTTATCCGCGCTGATACTGAACGCGCCGGATTGCTGTTTGTTGGCACCGAAACCGGTATTTTTATGAGTCCCGACGATGGC
>JAACDV010000157.1 GCA_009936825.1 Bacteroidota bacterium
GGCGACAGAACAAGACTGGCACATTGCGAAAGCCCGGACAGTGTACGACTGGTTTTTTCCAGCAATTCATCAACCGAAATGCCCCGCGTGGCGCATTCACCGTCAATCGACATCCGATCTTCTTTGGTCAGATCATTGGTGAATTCCATTAATCCATCAACAAACATCCGCAAACCGGTCTCGGTCGGAACGCGCCCCGCCGAGATATGCGGCGAGAAGAGCAACCCCGCCTGTTCCAAATCACTCATGTTACTGCGAACTGATGCCGGCGAGAGATCATGTTTCAAATGTCTCGCCAGTGCTTTTGACCCGATGGGCTGGCCAGTTTCAAGATACGCACCGACTAGCGCGTTGAAAATCTCAAGAGCGCGAGGTTTCAATCCGAGAAGGGTGGCGTCATTCATCATACCAGCTTAGGGTAATCTCAAACTCGTGGTCAATGTCACAGTCCCTTTATTGTCTAATAAATTTTCAAAAGAGGTTTCGATGCAACGTCCATCAGGCAGAGATGCCAGCCACCTTCGCGCTATTTCTATTGAGCCCGACATATCGCTGCATGCCGAAGGGTCCTGTATGGCGAAATTTGGCAACACCCATGTGTTATGCACCGCATCGGTTGAAGATCGCGTTCCCCATTTTTTGCGCAACACCGGCAAGGGCTGGGTGACCGCTGAATACGGAATGCTGCCCCGGTCAACTCACTCTCGAAGCGACCGTGAAGCGGCGCGCGGAAAACAGGGGGGCCGCACGCTGGAAATTCAACGCTTAATCGGTCGGGCGCTGCGTTCAGTTACCGATCTAAGCGCGCTTGGTGAACATCAAATTAAACTGGATTGCGATGTTATTCAGGCTGATGGTGGTACGCGTACAGCGGCAATCACCGGGGCTTGGGTTGCGCTGCGGATTGCCTGCGAGAAGTTGCTTTTGGCCGGGGCAATCACGCGCCAGCCGATGACCGATCAGGTTGCCGCAATTTCATGCGGAGTTTGGCAGGGAATGCCGGTTACTGATCTGGATTATGCCGAAGATAGCACCGCCGAGATTGACGCCAATTTCGTGCTAAGCGCCAGTACCGGACTGGTGGAAATTCAGGCCACCGGCGAAGAGCGCCCCTTTTCCCGCGCCGAACTTGATTCCATGCTGGATCTCGCAACATCCAGCTGCTCACAGCTTTTCGAATTGCAGATGAGCGCCGTACGCGCTGCAAGCTGACCGGCTCAGGCTCCAAGATTTGCCCCATCGGAAAGGCCAAGTGGGAAAGGCCAAGTGGGAAATAACCGCATAGGACGAGAACATGACAAATCGGATTTTTGATCAGGATGAGCTTGTTCTGGCATCGCATAATGATGGCAAGCTTGTTGAAATTGCAGCGTTGTTTGACTCCCGTCCCTTTAAGATTTCTTCGGCCAAGGAATATGATCTGCCTGAACCCGAAGAAACCGAGGCTACATTTACCGGTAATGCCCTTTTAAAGGCAAAGGCGACAACGCTTGCCACCGGCAAAGTTGCGCTTGCCGATGATTCAGGTCTTGTCGTTCCGGCGATTAATGGTGATCCGGGAATTTATTCGGCAAGATGGGCCGGCCCCAATAAAGATTTTGGCATGGCGATGGAAAGGGTTAATTCGTCAATCGCCAACTTAAAAAACACCCGAACTACCAATGTTCCTGAAGGGTCCGGCGATAAGGATCGATCTGCCCATTTTATCTGCGTGCTGGCTATGTGCTGGCCAGATGGGCATGAGGAAGTGTTCGAAGGCCGGGTTGATGGCACGCTGGTTTGGCCGCCGCGTGGCAAAAATGGTTTTGGCTATGATCCAATGTTTGTGGCCACCGGATATGATGTAACTTTTGGCGAGATGGATTCTGAAGAAAAGTTGGCCATTGGACACCGCGCCGATGCCTTTTCCAAACTTGTTGCGGCCATCCTGCCATGATTGAAGCTACTACGCCAGCATCAGGAAATGCGGTGTTGGGCCCCCATAATAGATTGGGACCCAATGCTAGATTAGCGCCCAATGCTAGATTAGGACTCTACGTTCATTGGCCTTTTTGCCGCGCGAAATGCCCCTATTGTGATTTTAATTCGCATGTATCCCGCGACGTTGATAACGCCGCTTTTGCCCGCGCTTTTCGACGCGAAATGCAACATCTGGCTGATTTATATTCTGCTGGAAGAGAGATAAGCAGTATCTTTTTTGGCGGCGGCACGCCCAGCTTGATGCCGCCTTGGCTGCTCGATGGAATTTTGCAGGATGCAGAAGATATTTTCGGTTTTAGCGATGGTATAGAGATTACCGCCGAGGCCAATCCAACATCAACCGAGGCTGAGAACCTAAGCGCGTTCAAATCGGCAGGTGTAAACCGGGTTTCGCTTGGGGTTCAGTCGATGAGTGACGCTGATCTGAGTTTTTTGGGGCGCGAACATTCCGTTCGTGAGGCTTTGCAGGCGGTGGAGGTTGCGCGGCAGCTTTTTGACCGCGTTTCCATAGATTTAATTTATGCGTTGCACGGCCAAACGGCACAGCGCTGGGAGAAGGAACTGACATCCGCGCTGCAGCTGGGGCTGGATCATATGTCACTTTACCAACTGACGATTGAAAGTGGCACCGCGTTTTTTGCGCGCAACAATGCAGGGGAAATTCTGACTGTCGATGATGATCTCGCCGCCGATCTCTATCTGTTGACGGACGATATAATGACGGCGGCGAAGATGCCAGCCTATGAAGTGTCAAACTATGCGCGCCCCGGCAGCGAATGCCAGCATAATTTGATTTACTGGCGGGCCGAGGACTGGATTGGCATCGGCCCCGGAGCGCATAGTCGTATCACCAAAACCGGTGCGCGTGGCAGGGAGCGTCACGGCCTTGCGACACGCCGCAATCCGTCCAGCTGGCTTGCAGATATTGAAAAAAATGGCCACGGAATCGATATCACCACACAAGACACGCTGGCCGACTGCGTTGCCGAGCGGTTGATGATGGGATTGCGCCTGTCCGAAGGCATTGATCTTGGCGTTTTTGAAAGCCAGTTTGGCGCGCTGAACCGCCATATTGATCCAGCATCCATTCAGAATTTTTGCCAAATGGGGCTGTTAACACAAACGCCTGACCGACTGGCCGCAACCAGAGACGGACGGTTGGTGCTGAACCGGATTCTGGCTGATTTGCTTACTGATACAGCCTCAAAATAACTTGTCATATCTTATCGGGGGCTGGTTGGACTAATGTCGATATGCCGCCACTGATCTGCCGCAGCTCAAAACTGCGTTGGTTGCCGCCATTTGGCAGCAGCCGATAGGCCCCGCTAAAACCGCTAAACCCTGTTTCAGAAACCAGCGCTTTTCGCCATTCGGTATTTTGACTTTTCGCCAGCACCGACATCATCGCCATCGCATCAAAGCTAAGCCTAGCCAGTGCACCAGGCCGGTTTTCCCAGACCTCCGACCACAGCGCATTGAATTTTTCATCCTGAGCGGTTGGCCGCGAGGTAAACAGCCCACCCTGAAGCGACGGTTCGCTTAAAATGCGACTCTGATTCCACTGTGCATTGCCAAGATAAAGAACGCGCTCTGAATCAGCATCGTAATAAGCCAAAACAGGGGCGGTACGAAGAGCAAAATCAGCACTGCCAGCAAATAGCACAGCATCAAAGCGCGGCGGCGGTAAGTCTGTAACCGCTATAGGACCTTCATCTTCGGCCGGTGGTTCATAACCAGTAAAGGTGCGAATGGCCGATTTCAACTGATCCTCATCAGCAAGCTGATCGGCATTCAAGGTCATCATATCTTCGGGGCGAAGACCGAACTGGCCAAGCCTTTTGGCAGCATGACGCGCCAGACGCTGACCAAAGGAAGAATTCTCAGCAATAATTCCAATTTTGCCGCGCCCCGCAGTTAACGCATGACCAAGAAGAAGATCAACCTGATGCTCTGGCATATACCCGAATAGCCAACTACCACTAGCCGCAATCTCAGCATTATTAGATAGGGCCAGCATGGGAAGACCAGCATTTCTGGTGACAACACGCGCCGGAATAACGGCATCGGAGAACAGCGGCCCAACAATAATGTCAGCTTGCGAGTCAATCGCTTGGCGGGCAGCCATCTCAGCGTTTGGGCCTGATTCGGTATCAAACACCATAAGTTCAATTTGCGGATCACGAAGAGAGAATAGCGCAAGCTCGGCGCCGCGAAGAAGTTCATTCCCAAGGTTGATATTAGCCCCGCTTTGAGGGATCAAAAGAGCAATGCGCGTAATTCCCTGACCCTTTGCAGGAAGTTTGAATGCTTTGGGAATGGGGGGGGATTGTTTTGCTGCCAGCATTGAAAAAGCCGCCTCCAGCGCTTCAGCAGCAAGAGATTCGTCCGGCCCAACCGGAATTTTAGGCTCAATAACCGGCGTTTTATTTTTTTGCGCAGTTTCTATGTTCCAGATAATGCTGCCAACGACATCTTTTTCAACCGGCGCATCTTCTTTCAAATTATTGGCAATTTTCCCTTCTTCGCTCTGGTCCAGGTTGGATTGGCTCCGGGTGATCTGGTCCTGTGTAGCTTGATCATCAGCAATTCGGTCATCAGAACTTGGCACCGCCCGATCAATCACCCCGGCAATCGACGGGTTCAGGCGGGCGATCTTCAGCTCTTTGGAAGGTTGCGTTAATACAGGATCTGGCTCTGCTTCACTATTTGGGCCAGTTTGGGTTGGTGGCACAGCACTTTCAGTATTGGGACCTTCAGTAGTGCGACCTGCAGCATTGGTAATTATGCCCGTTTCGGTAATTTCTTCAGTTGACGTCGGGGCCTTGTTCTGTGGAAGCGACGCCTGATCTACCGCCACACCGCAAGCCGAAAGAACCCCCGCACACAGCAAAGTAACCAGAAAGCTGGCATTTTTACTGTTACGATAATTCTGACTTTTCGCCCGATTCTTCAATCCTTTCCAGTTTTTCAAACCAGATAGGTGCCCGACAAACTTTTTCCGCCCCAAAACAATCCTCATAAGAAACCTCCCACGGACATGTATAATGACCTGTTTTTGCGCATAAGTCATTATTCAGCTATATCTGTGCCTAATCAGAAAATTGAGCAAGATAGATCACATGAAACCGAAAGCGAATGGGAAGCTTACCATTGTGGCAACGCCGATCGGCAATCTTGGTGATTTTACCCCACGCGCCTCAGAAACTCTGTCCAATGTCGATATTATCGCCTGCGAGGATACGCGCGTGACACGCAAGCTCTTGCGCCTGACCGGAACCAATACAAGCGCAAAACTAGTGCCATATCATGACCATAATGGGGCAGGTATGCGACCATGGCTTATCGAAAAAATGGAAACCGGGGTGAATGTCGCCCTTGTCAGCGATGCCGGAACGCCGCTGATTTCAGATCCCGGATATAAGCTGGTTGCCGCCTGCCGTGATCAGAATATAGGTGTATTCAGCACCCCTGGTGCCAGCGCTGTCATCACCGCGCTGGCGGTGTCCGGCCTGCCAACCGACAGGTTTCTGTTTGCCGGATTCGTGCCGTCTGGAGCTAGTGCGCGGCAAGATATTTTTAAAGAGTTCGCCCAGATTTCCGCGACAACTATCTGGTTTGATGCGCCAAGCAGACTGGCCGTGACTCTGGGTGAAATGGCGGAAATTATGGGTCCGCGCATCGCCGTGATTGCCCGCGAGCTAACCAAGCTTCATGAAGAAATAATCCGCGGTGATCTTGCCGATCTGGCCACGCGTATAAAAACCGGGCCTACGCTGAAAGGTGAAATTGTGCTGGTTGTGGCGGGTGACGATGGCACAAAATCCCGCCTCGATGATGAAGCGCTGGTAGCGATGATCAGCGCTGAGCTGGAAGGTCAATCTGTTCGTGATGCCGTCGCTTCGGTCGTTGAAACCACAGGAATTGCCAAAAACCGCGTCTATAAGCTAGCACTATCCCTTGTCGATAAATCCTAACGGGCCCTTGTCGATAAATCCTAACGGGCCCTTGTCGATAAATCCTAACGGGACCATAAACGTTTCTTGATATTTAAGATTCGGCAAAAAGGGAAATGGCATCAGCAAAACCACGAAACCTAGCCGCCGCCGCGCTGAAAGACTTGGCCGTCTTGCCGAGATTTTCGTGATGATATGGATGCTGTGTACAGGCCACACTATTCTGGCGCGCCGTTGGAAAAGCCGGGTTGGCGAGATTGATCTGATCGTCCGGCGCGGCATGATGTTGATCTTTATCGAAGTGAAATTCCGGTCATCACCGCATCATGCCTTGGTTAGGATAACCGATCATCTGGTTGTTCCGGGGCTGCGTCAGCGCCAACGGATCATGCGTGCCGCAGAGGCATTTGCCATCCAGCAACGCACTTCGGACGAATTTGACTGGCGCTTTGATATCGTTCAGATGCAATGGCCAAGCTGGAAAAACTGGAAATTTCTGCATCACACCCCCAATGCGTGGACCGCCGATGGACTATAAACTTCACTGCTTTCTCTTGACCATAGAATCACCAAGCGGCACATTGACCAAGATACTAATCATGCAACCCAAGGAGGCGCTCGAATGTCATCCTATTCAACTCAGATGACCCAGAACAGCCGGCAAGCTGGTCGGCAGATCAGAATGTCAGTTTTCTTGCCCTTTATTGCCATCGCTATCATGTGCAGCCTGCTATCAGGGTGTGTTGGCGCCGTAGTTGGCGTGGGAACCGCCGCAGTGGCTGCGTCAAACACCGAAAAGGGGCTGTCAACTTCGGTTGCTGA
>JAACDV010000158.1 GCA_009936825.1 Bacteroidota bacterium
TATCCCCGCACGAAACCGGCAATGAACAGGATTAGCAATCCTAGGAAATGCAGAATAATGGCGCCGCCGGACGTGCTGCCTAGAACCAGCGCGATCAAATCCATATCAAAAAAACTGGCGAAATCTCCGCCTAGATTTGCACTCATCACCGAGATTAACAGCCCCGACAGCAACGCACCGCCAAGGGCCGCCAGCTGATTAGTACGGCGGATTGACGCCAGCGAGGTAGCGCTAAGGGTAAAAGGGGCAGTGCTGTGAATATAACCGAACATTGTTATAAAAAGATGCCCGCCAACGGCTAAAAACACACCGCCATACAGGCCGAGCTTCACCCCTATCAACAAAATTGACCAAAACTCCATCCAAATTACCGCCCGACGCTATTCGGAAATGGTGAAGCCGAACTCACCCTTGATGACGTGTCCGTCCTCACCCATTGCCCGCCATTTCACCTTATAGGCACCCGCATCCAAAACTGGCAACGGAATGCTGTGCTCAAGGCTTTCCTGCATCGCGAATGTCCCATCCAGATTAATGCTGGTAGAGGTGCTATCCTGCATCAAGGCCAGTTTAACCAAGCGTGCAGCCGATTTGAATTCCATCTTGAGGGAAGCAGGCGCTGGCGACACCTGTTCCCCATCGGCAGGAGAACTTGACAGCAAAGGTGAATGCGCTTGCGCTGATAAGCTGACAAGCTGCGGGGATATAAACAGGCATAAAATTAAAATAAATCGATTCATCGATTCCTCACTATTGAATCTTTTGCCCTCAGGCTTCCATACCCTCGGGCACCCATAATTGCCCCGATAATAAAATCCATAATTCGGGGAGTTAATGACACGCTTTGCCCAGCGCCTTTAACCGCCAATAATTATAGGGAAGCGGGGCCAGAAATCCGGCAAGCAGCATGAAGGGAATAACCCACCATGTCAGAACCGCACCGCCCGTCAAAACCACATCGGTGATGTTCATCGCCAGTTCCATTGCAATCATCGAAATCAATGACATTCCAATCGCCGTCTTAAAGGCAAGATTTAACGCCATCTGACGCCGCAGAATAGCTGTCTCCAGCGCGATAGACGTCAGCAACCCATTCATAATCGCCAATGCCATAATGGCAACAACAGGCCAGCCAATGCCGGTAAACTGAAAAAACGCAATCGTGCCAAGATCACCTATCGAACACCCGATCAGGCACCAGACAGTGTTCCCCGACGCGCGACGCCACGTGTGCGTACAACGCCAATCAATCGACATGGTTTGTGCAATACTTGTCATATTATTATCTCCCACCTAAGATCATAGACTTTCCTGTAGGGGGAGAGAAAAGGAGAGTTTTCATGAATATCGGAAAAGCTGCCAAAATGGCAGGGCTGACGGTCAAAACAGTTCGCTATTATGCGAATATCGGGATGGTCACCCCATACCAGAACGCGGCGACAGGGTACCGGGATTACGCGCAGAGTGATATCGCCAAGCTGCAATTTATCGGCAAGGCCCGCCGCTTTAACTTCACCATCGATGAATGCCGCGAGCTGTTGTCATTATATGAGGATAAAAACCGGACAAGTCAGGAAGTGAAAGCCCTAACGCTGGCCAAAATTGACGAGATCAAGCGTAAACTTGACGAGTTGAATTCCCTGAAGGATCAGTTGGAGCAACTGGCGAACGGCTGCAAGGGAAATGCACGCCCTGACTGCCCCATTTTGGATGCGCTAAGTGCCTAACGACTGATTTGTAAGAACGGCCAAAGTCTTGATGGCATTCAAGTTATGCCTTGTCGTTGCGTATTCGCCAGCATACAGATAACAGAAAATCTGTTCTTGCAAGGCGGCTTCCTGATTAACCTCGGTATCTTCGACCGCTACAGCGTCCTCATGGGAGACGCCCAGTTTCCGGGCAGCGTATCTATAGACTTCGCCGCTAGGCTTTTCTTCTACGACATCAGCCTTTGTTGTGATGATATCAAAGCAGTTAAAATCGAGATGATTTTCCAACCCTTTTGCCAGCAAATTCACCATGCGCTGCGTGGTGGTGGTTACCAGTCCGATTTTGATATTTCTGGCTAGGCAGAAATCAATGCACTCAACCAAGCCTTCGCGGGGGACGAGTCCATTTTTTACAGAATCCTCAAAGAACGTTTCTTTGGAATAGTGAATTTTGTCGATCAAATCGCTGGATAATTTACCATTTGAATAGGACGCCAACCGCTTTTTTCCGCCCGGATATTTTAGAATTTCACAGTAATTTGCGACGCTCCAGTACCAATCCAGCCCCTGTTCGGCAAAGGCACGATTATACGCTTGGCGCTGCAACTCAGAGGTTTCAGCAATAACGCCAATAGAACCGAGCAATAATGCCTTCATGGGGCCAACCTCGTATGTCAAACGCTTAAACTAAATCTAGAGGACGTTGCTTAGCAGAAATTTTAAGGCCATGTTAAAAAATCAGGCAGCCCTTCATAGATTTTTTGGGTCAAATTTTTGAGTTGGCCAGTTTATTTATCCGCTAGAGCCCTTTGCATGAGATCGGCAATACGCAGGGTGAAATCGCGTGGGTTGGCGATCGGCTCGCCCTCGGATACTACCGCGCTATCAAACAATAATTTAGCGAAGATGTCGGAATCCTCAAATTCGCCAGTCTCAAACTTCGCGTTGAGTGACTTGATCAATGGATGTTTTGCATTGACCTCCAGGATTTTCGGGCCCGCACCAAATTCGGGATTATGAAGACGCATCATGCGTTCCATCTGCGGATCCATCCCCTGATCGTTGCTGACCAACCGGGCAAGGCTGGTTTCCATGTTGGTTGAGCTACGGACATCGGCGATAGTCTCACCAAGAACATGTTTGATCTTTGCCACCAGCGTGTCGGAAACGGCGTCCGGCTGATCCTCATCATCGGACTTTGTCTCGCCGATCTTGGATATATCAATCTCGCCGCGGGTGATCGACTGGAATTTTTTTCCTTCAAACTCAGGTATTTTTGACAGCCAGAAATCATCAATCGGATCGGTCATCAAAAGCACATCAATGCCCTGAGCCTTAAATGACTCCAGATGCGGGCTGCTGAGCGCGAGATCAGCATTTTCCGCCGACAGATAATAGATCATTTCCTGACCCTTGGCGAAACCGTCAATATATTCCTTAAGCGTGAGCTGCGTTTGCCCGCGCGTTGACTGGAAAAGACATATCTCAAGGATTTTGTCCTTGTTTACATCATCCTCATACAGCCCTTCCTTGATAACCCGGCCGAGGGATGTCCACACCTGCTCATATTCATCGCGGCGCTTCTCGACAGCTTTGCCAAGAGTAGTTAGCGCGCGTTTGACGACGGCCTTGCTGATTTTTGTCACCGCCGGGTTTTGCTGCAACATCTCGCGGCTGACGTTCAAGTCAACATCCGGCGTGTCGATTACGCCGCGCATAAAGCGGAGCCATTTTGGCACTAACCCATCATAATTATCGGTAATAAAGACCCGGTTTACATAGAGCTGGAGGCGTGATTTGCGCTCTGGATCAAAAAGATCAAAGGGGGCGGCCATAGGAATAAACAAAAGATTGGTGAACTCCACCGCGCCTTCGGTTTTATTGTGCAGGATGGCAAACGGCGTGTCATAAGCCATCGCAACCGAACTGTAGAAATTGTTGTATTCCTCTTCGGAAATTTCCTTTGCAGGGCGCGTCCAAAGAGCCGTGGAAGAGTTTAGCTGCGCCGGGTCCTCCTTTGCCTCAATCCAGAAAATGGGCTGGGCAATATGATCGGAGAATTTTTTCACCAGAAAGGAAATTCGCTCCTTATCAAGATATTCCTTGGCCTCCTTCCTAAGATAAAGCGTGACATCGGTTCCCGTTCCGTCTCTGGTGCCAGCGTCGATTGAAAACCCGGTCTGGCCATCGCTGGCCCACAGGCTAGCCTCATCCTGCCCATGCTTTCGCGATAGAACTTCGATGCGTTCCGCCACCATAAATGCGGAATAAAAGCCCACGCCAAACTGCCCGATTAGCTGGTTGGTGACATCTTCATTGTCGCTAGATTGCTGAGTGGATTCAATAAAAGCCTTGGTTCCCGAGCTGGCGATTGTGCCCAGCGTTTCCCGCATTTCATCGGCGTTAAGTCCGATCCCATTATCGGAAATCGTGATGGTTTTTTCTTTTTTGGTGACGATAATCTTAATCTCGCCATCAAAAGTGTCAGTCGAACCGCCGGAGGAGTTGACCTCAAACTTCCGTTTATTGATCGCGTCTGACGCGTTCGAGATCAACTCGCGGAGAAAAATCTCCTTTTGCGAATAGAGTGAGTTGATCACAATATTCAGGATTTTTCCGGTATCGGCCTCAAAGCGGAAAACTTGGTTCGTCATGTTCTGGCTCCTGTTAATTCCCTAACGGGATTTGGGATCACACTGACTAAAATTCAACAGGTTAGCTGTGAGGTTTTTTTAAATCTTTTACCTGTCAACAGGCATTGAGGTGGACATGGCTTCGCGTTCAAATGACAGGACGCAGACGCCGGAAAATCGCGTCGATTTAAAGACGAAGGCCTGCTTTATGTCTTCGAGAACTGCGGGAATGTCTTTTTCGAAATTTTCCATTGATGACACATCCTGAAATCTTACATTCACCGCAAGATCACCGTTCTTGCCAATCGTCACCTGAAGTCCTTGAAAGTCAAAAATTGAAATGCGGCTTTTCAACAATTCACACAAGGTTTGCGCGACGATCTTAGCCTCGGCAATCGAAGCAAATTTCAACTGTAGCTGTGTCGAAAACATCTCTGATTACCCCATTTTTTCAAGTAAATCATCAAGCTGACTTCCAGCCGATGGCGCCGTAACTTGGCTTCCCCGATACCCCGTACTGGCAAGCCCTAATTCCGCCTTGAGGTCACTTCCATTTTGAGTCAGCCGCCAATTTCCATCTTCAGCGGTAACGATGTCATCGCGTTCCAGCTGTGACAAAATCTCAGGCAGAGCAGTGCCATGTGCGCAAAAATCCAGAAAACCGATAAGGTCGGTTATGCCCCCCTTTGGAGCAAACTGAAGAAACCTGCCAAGCATGGCGCCAACACGCGAGGCGGTGAGATTGGCCTGCGTCGTGCGAAACTCAATCTGGTCTGCCACCGCCTTGGCGAGTTGCCGCATCATCCTTTTTTGCTCTTCATCCAACTGAACCGGGCGCTTATGGAAAACACACAAAGTTCCAAGAGCCACTCCTTCAGATGTATTGAGCGGAAATCCGGCATAGGCCGCGGCGTTGATCGGTGGTTTGGTCATGTACGATCCGGCAAATCGGCTATCTTGCGAAAAATCAGGAATAATAAAAGGCTCGGACGAGCTGAGCGCAAACTGGCACATCGACATGTTTTGCGGCATTTGCATTAAGGGATCTATTGGAATTCCTGTGCCGCCAATAGTGAACTGGTTCTTCCCATCCAAGATATTGACCATGGCCATATCAGCGCCGGTAATCATCTTTGCCACTTCACCATAAATCTCAAACTGACTGGATAAATCCTGACCAATGATGCCCGTCTCAGCAACCTTGGCGCGGCGCAAGCTCTCATTTTTTGGGGGAGGAGGAGACGCAATTTTAGCCGATGTTGCAATCGCAAGCCCCATCAGCATCATGTCTTTAAATCCATGTGATTTTAAGGCACGCTTTAATGACATTCGCCCACTCCGCGGATAAGTATAATCAAAAGGGAAAGTGCAGATTTAGGTAAATCAGGTATCTTTAATTAATAGACGTCTTTATATCTCGCTAGTCTAATCAAACAAAAAACTTTGTCCAGAACCCTAGAAAATACCCTTTTGCCACCCCTTATATTAATCAACGCAATCGATGGGAATGATAATGGCGCCTGCAAAAATCCGCTTTCATCTTTGCCTTTCAATCTTTATTTTTCTCGGCTTTGTAGCCACCATCAGACCCGTTATGTCCTATGAAGAACCTGACTATAAAATTGTTAGAACGAGCGATGTTTATGAAATCCGGCACTACCCGAAACGCGTTGTTGCCGAGGTGATCTATGGCATTGAGGATGGTGGGTTCAGAGCCCTTTTTGATTACATTTCTGGCGTAAACGAGGCCTCTGAAAAAGTTCAGATGACGGTGCCGGTTACGCAGTCTGAAAAAATTGACATGACAGCGCCAGTGACGCAGTCAAACCAAGACGGTAAAATGGTCATGCAGTTCTTTCTGCCAAAGCAATATTCATCACAAACCGCACCAAAGCCAACTGATCCAAGAATTGCCATCGTTGAGTTACCCGAAACCTATTTCGCGGTCCTTTCATATTCCGGGTCTGCTTCGGATCGCAATTTTGAAAAACGCCATAAGGAGCTGAAAGCGGCGCTTGATGAGGATGGCATGACGATCACTGGCGCCCCCATAAAGGCCACCTATAATTCACCATTTACCCTGCCGTTCCTGCGCAGAAATGAGGCAATGTATCCGGTGAACTGGGAATAGCCCCCGCCTCTCTTCTGCAGAAACTGGCCTTTGCAGAAACTGGCCTTTGCGGAAACTGGCCTTTGCGGAAACTGGATGCCCCCCTATTAGCTATGAGGGTCATTTATCAGGGCGTTGGCAAGACAAACCGCGACGATAACGGCGATGCCAACACAGGTTATAAAATCCAAAATTTCGCCAAACACAAAAGTTCCAATCAAGGCGGCGCTGGCAATTTCCAGATAACTCGCCGGCGCAATTTTTACAGCCGGGGCAAGGCGGGCGGCGCTGATCATCATCGTTGAGGAAACTGTGCCGATCGCCGCTGCCAAAACTGGCGGTAAAAGAAACAGCACCGGGTCCCAGACGATGGCCGGAATTGTGCCCTCACCTGCACCCAGAACGACTAAATAAAGCCCGCCAAACAAAATAGTGGCAATGGCGCCATCCTGACATAGCAATTGGAAGTGTGATTGCGCGCCGCCTAGCTTTCTTGTCAGGATGATATAAAGGCCGAATAGCGCCGCCGAAATCACCGGCATAAGGTTTGTGAGTGCGTTTGCGTCCAGTTGCGATGGCCGGATAATCAATAAAACACCGCCAGTTGCGATGGCAACGAAAACAATATGTATGGGGCGGATGGCCTCATTCAGCAGAAGCTTTGCGAACAGCAAGCAAAACAGGCTCTGCATCGTGAACAAGGTCACGGCTACAGCGATGGGAACATAGCGCAAGCTGATAAAGAATAACCCAAGCGAGCAGGCCAACGCCAACGACCGGGATAAATGAAGGCCGGTCATCGCGGAAAAGGGGTTTCGACGCGCCGGGTTCCCAGTGAGGAAAAGCGCCGCCATACCGATGACGAATTGCGCCAGAAAATAGACCGCAATGGCCAGCAATGCCGGAACGCGTTCATCTTGGGCTTTGATGAAGCTATCTTTAACCGGGAAAACTATTGCGGCCAACGCCATGCAACCCATACCAAGAAGATGCTGGCGCAGTTCTTCATTAGGATTCTGGTCTGGCGTGCCGTTCGACATGCGGCAATCTAGACACTGTTAACCTTCAGGCACTAGCAAAGGCGCAGAGCATACAGGTTGTGCATACAGGTTGTGCATATAATTTGGTGTGGTTGGGGATGTTGCAAAAAAACCCGCATGGTGGTACGGATTTTTGATGAAATCTCGCATCTTGGCTAATTTTTTCATCGGCACGTTGTCGCTCTGGGCGGTTTATACAATCGTGTCCTCTTTATTAGGTATTAATATTTACTTTCCTTTTATCGTGGCAGAGGATCAAACCATCCCCTTCCATCGATTACAAACGGTCCGTCTAGCGATTTTGGCAACATTTGCATTTTATGGTGCCATGCATTTTTTCAAAGGAAGCGAGGAAGTATATCCAATCCACTTTTTGAAAATATATATCGTCATGCTGTGTTTGATAAGCCCCGTCCTCATTATAAAGGCAAAAGCCGAATGGACCGAATTTATCGTTGTCTTCTTTTTTTTCTGGGTTGCCGCAACGCTGCACTTCGCCACCGGACGAAAGGTAAGGCGCTACTTCTCCAAGAAATAGTTTTTTGCCGTAACGCGGGTCCTTTGA
>JAACDV010000159.1 GCA_009936825.1 Bacteroidota bacterium
ACGCAAATGGACAAAGGGAGCAGGCATTGATCACTCGCAATATAAAAAAGAAAACCTAGGACAAAACACCCAAGGTTTTATCAAGGTAGCAGACTCCCCGGGGGAAATTCAAACGAGAGAATTCAAATAAGCGAAATAAAAATAGATGCGAGCCGCCCCTACTTGGCAGCCCCTACTGGGCAGCCCCTACTTGACGGCATCTACAGGACGGCAACCCCACCATCCCTGATTGTCAGACGGCGGTCCATCGTTGAGGCCAGCTTTTCATTATGCGTTACAATCAACGCCGCCGCACCTGTACCACGAACAATCTGGCGAAGGTGATCAAAGACTTCACTGGCGGTTTCCGGGTCCAGATTGCCGGTCGGCTCATCCGCCAGCAGGACGCGCGGCGCATTAGCAACGGCGCGGGCAATGGCAACGCGCTGCTGCTCGCCGCCCGAAAGCGCTCCCGGGCGGTGCATCATTCTGGATTTAAGTCCAACCATGGCGAGCAACGCCTCGGCGCGCTCTTCGGCCTCATGGCGCGCAAGATTTTTCAGCATTTGCGGGATCATCACATTTTCCAGCGCTGAAAACTCAGGCAACAGCCGATGAAACTGAAAGACAAACCCAATATGACTTCCCCGCAACTTGCCAAGACGGCGCGCGCCTAGCGTACTGGTGGCGACGCCATCGATGATGACCTCACCGGCTGATGGGCGCTCCAACAACCCGGCAATGTTCAATAGGGTGGATTTACCCGAACCAGACGGACCGACAAGCGCGGTTAACTCACCGCCATTTATCGACAGGCTGGCATTCCGCAACACATCAATGACGCTCTCCCCCTGATGAAATTGCCGGTCAACATTATGAAGTTGAAGCAAGCCTGAGGTAAATCCAGTCGCTTTATTCATTACGCAGCACCTCAGCCGGAGCAATTTTTCCAGCACGCCAAGCCGGATACAGGCTGGCAAGGAAAGACAGCGTCAGCGCCATTCCAATAACCATTCCTACTTCAGACGCATCCACCTTGGCGGGTAATGACGAGAGAAAATAAATTTCAGCGGCGAATAATTCAGCCCCGGAGATGCTTTCAACCGCCCCCTGAATTGATCCGATTTTCCAGCAGAATAACAGCCCCAGCACCGTTCCGACCAGCGTGCCAATAATGCCGATGCTGGCACCTGTCATCAAAAACACCCGCATGATGGACGCACCGCTGGCCCCCATAGTTCGCAAAACGGCTATATCGGCATTCTTTGAGCGCACTAGCATGATCATCGACGAGATGATGTTAAAGGCGGCAACGATGATAATTAGCGTCAAAATCAGAAACATCACATTGCGTTCAACACGCAGCGCGCTGATGAAGGTGCTGTTCCGCTGCACCCAGTCAAACGCCCGCAAATCATCGCTTAGCGCCTCAACCACCATGGCGCGCGTTACCGCTATCGATTGTGGATCTTTGGTATAAATCTCAAGTGCGGAGACACGCGCCCCCATGCCGAATAATTTTGCGGCGGGGTCCAGCGGCATGAAAATAAAACTGGAATCATAATCATGCATTCCGACATCAAAAATCCCCGCAATATTATATGTCCTGCGGTTTGGCAGCGTGCCAAAGACTGTCGTCTCACCCTTGGCAGACGTCAAGGTCAACTTGTCGCCCGCCCTGACACCAAATTTGAAGGCCATGCTTTTGCCGATTAAAATGCCGCCCTCATCACGAAAACCGGCAATTGCTTCGTCGCTCAACGAATTCCACAACGGTTTCCGCACCGCCAGATCAGACCAGCGCACGCCGCGCACAACCGCGCCAAGACTAACTTTGCGCGCGCTTGCCATTGCTTGACCTTCAATCTGCGGGGTGACGGCAATAACGCCGGGAAGATCAACCAGATTGACCGCCAGATTATCAAAGTCGGCAATGCCTTTGGTATCGGCAGAATAAACGCCAACATGCCCGTTCAGCCCCAGAATGCGGCCAATCAGCTCAGCCCGAAACCCATTCATCACCGACAACACAATAATCAATGTGGCAACGCCAAGGGTGATACCGGCAAGCGAAAACCAGGCAATGACCGAAATAAATCCCTCAGACCGGCGCGAGCGTATATAGCGCATCGCAAGAAGCCGTTCGACGGGCGAAAATAACCGCATCAGGAACCTTTCAGACATGTGAGCCGTAAAATCCGGCCCGTTCTACCCCCCAATTGGGTATTTTAACGGCGAAAGTCCACCTAAATGGGTATTTTAGCGGCGAAAATCCGCCCGATTGGGTATTTTAACGGCGAAAATCCGCCCGATTGGGTATCTTAACGGCGAAAATAAAGTCAGACATCTGCCATAACCATGGTAAAGGCAGCATCTGGTGACAGTTCGATAGCCTCACCCGTTTTTCTGTTTTTTACCTCGACAACGCCATTCGCCATACCGCGCGGCCCGATTACGATTTGCCACGGAATACCAATCAGATCAATGCTGGCGAGCTTTGCGCCCGGGCGATCATCGCGGTCATCCAAAAGCGGATCGCCTCCCCCTGCCTGCAATTTGGCATACAGATCATTCGCAACCGCCGCGCAATCCTCGGCGTCCGGTTTCAGATTGATCACCGCCACATCAAACGGGGCGACCGCACGCGGCCAGATAATGCCTTTATCATCATGACTAGCTTCGATGATGCCGCCAACAAGGCGCGAGACACCAATGCCGTATGATCCCATATGAACGGGGACATTTACGCCGTCAGGCCCAGCCACGCTCGCTCCCATGGCGGATGAATATTTATCCCCAAAATAAAATATATGACCGACCTCAATACCGCGAAGGCTCATCAAATCAGCTTCGGCCACGGGGCAGTTTTGGGGGTCATGCATCTCGTCAGCGCGCGCATAAAGCGAGGTAAAGCGGTCAACAACAGGCGACAGATCCTCGTCATAATTCACAGCGGTGACGAGATCAGCATCCAGCCAGTCCTTATGAAAAAAGACGCCGCTTTCGCCCGTTTCGGCCAGAATGATAAACTCATGGCTCATA
>JAACDV010000160.1 GCA_009936825.1 Bacteroidota bacterium
ATAATATTAATCTGACGCAACGTGCTGATAATTTTTTCTTGCTGCGTTGGGTCACGGTAAATTGATCTAGGGCTTGAAGCGCAGCGGTAATAGGCGCGGGCGATGGTACTCTTTGTTCTTAAAAGACTGATCCAGTCAGTCTTTGTCATGATTGCCGTCGCCTTTCTGGCCTTTTCGCTATTCCGCTTTGTTGGTGATCCGGTCAGCCAGATGACCGGGGTTGAAACCTCGGTTGAAGACCGCGAACGTCTGCGTGAGGAATTGGGGCTCAATGATGCGTTCGTTTTGCAATTCGCGCGATTTACCAATGATATGCTGCGCGGCGAATTTGGCTATTCCTATCGTACCCGCCAACCCGTCGCCGCCATGATTGTCTCGCGTATGCCAGCGACCTTGGAGCTTGGCACCGTTGCCCTGCTGATATCGTTGGTCGTGGGCATTCCTGCCGTTGTCTATGCTGCGCTGAAACCGCGCGGCGTTGTAACGCAAACCATTTTGCTGACAACGCTGGTAGGGGTGGCGATCCCTACCTTTGTTATAGGAATCATGTTGATTTTTCTTTTTGGGGTAAAGCTGGGATGGTTGCCGACATTTGGGCGGGGTGGCACTGTGGAGGTTGGGGGCTGGACCTCATCCTTATTCACTATTGATGGGTGGCGCGCCCTGATTCTACCAGCGTTAACGTTGGGCGTTTATCAATTAACTCTGACCATGCGGTTGGTTCGGGCTGAGATGATGGAGGTTATGCGATCGGACTATATTCGATTTGCAACTGCCCGCGGTATTTCCTATCAATCGCTTCATTACCGACATGCGCTAGCGAATACGATGGTGCCGGTCATCACGATAATCGGCCTTCAGTTTGGCGGCGTTATTGCGTTCTCAATTGTAACCGAGAGTGTGTTTCAATGGCCGGGCATGGGGTTGCTGTTTTTGGAATCGATTCGATTTGTCGATATTCCGGTGATGGGAATTTATCTGGTTGTCATTGCGTTCTTCTTTGTTTTGATCAACATGCTGGTTGATCTTCTTTATGTGGCTATCGACCCGCGGCTTCGCGTAAAGGAGGAGGTGTGATTTTGGCGCGCTGGATGCAGTCGGAATCGGTCTATCTATTTCTCAGAAATCCTGCCGCCATACTCGCTGCCATTGTTGCGATTATCGTCGTTGGCGGCGCCGTGTTTGCGCCGCTCATTACCCGAACCGATCCCTATGATCTGTCCTCCTTTTCCTTGATGGACGGCCTGCTTCCGCCGATTTGGGAGGGCGGTGATCCGCGGTTTCTTCTGGGTACCGATGATCAGGGGCGCGATATGGTGTCGGCCATTTTATATGGTGCGCGGTTGTCGTTGTTGATTGGCGCTGTTGCTATGGCGATTGCCACCGTTTTGGGGGTTGGGCTAGGGCTGGCGGCAGGATATATAGGCGGCAGGCTGGATATGATTGTAATGCGCATTGCTGATGTGCAACTGGCACTTCCGACAATTTTGACGGCGTTGTTGATTGACGGTATTTCACGCGGGATACTGCCGCCCGAGCTTCAGCAGGATTTGCGCATCGCTGTGTTGACGGTGGCTATTGCGCTTTCGCTTTGGGTGAATTTTGCCCGCACCGCCCGCGCTAGCGTTTTTGTTGAACGCAATAAGGATTATGTTCAGGCTGCCATGATCATGGGCCAGCACCCTTTGCGAATAATGTTGCGGCATATTCTTCCCAATATATTAGGGCCGCTTTTGGTGACTATGACGGTTGATCTGGCCTCGGCAATATTATTGGAAGCAACATTGTCGTTCCTTGGTATTGGCTTGCCGGCAGATAGCCCATCACTTGGCACTCTGATCCGCATTGGCATGCAATTCCTGCTTTCAGGCGAATGGTGGATCCTGTGGGTACCGGCATTTTTGTTGTAGCATTGGTGGTTTCTATCAATGTTCTGGGCGATTTCTTGCGCGATATATTTAATCCGAGGCTGCGCTGATGCTGAAGATAGCGAACCTTGCCGTGCATTTTCCTGGCCGTCACGGTGTTTTTGCAGCGATTGAGGATGTTAGTCTGTCGATTGCGCCCGGTGAGATACACGGGTTGGTGGGTGAAAGTGGGGCCGGAAAATCAACCATCGGGGCGGCGGTAATAGGCCTCTTGCAAATGCCCGGTTTTGTGGCTGGCGGGGAGTTATCGTTGGCGGGGACTGACCTTCGCGCCCTAAGCCCGGCCGAGGCGCATGCGCTACGCGGCAGGCGTATTTCAATGATTTTTCAGGATCCGCAAACCAGTTTGAATCCATTGATGACGATCAAAGATCAACTTATTGAAACCATTCAAACGCATGAAGATGTCAGCGCCGACGAAGCCTTGGCGCGCGCCATCGCGTTGCTGGAGGAAATTGGCATTGCCGATGCCGCGATTCGCATAAAGGCGTATCCGCATCAGTTTTCGGGTGGAATGCGCCAGCGTGTGGTGATCGCTCTAGCCTTATGCACCAACCCCGAACTGATCATTGCTGATGAGCCGACCAAAGCGTTGGATGTTGCGGTGCAGAGCCAAGTTCTGGGTCTGATCAAAAGATTGGCAGTAACCCGAGAAATCGGGTTTTTGTTGATTACCCATGATATTGGCGTGATTGCTCAGATCACCGATAATGTTACCGTTCTTAGGAATGGCAGAGTGATGGAATCAGGACCGACCTTAAGCGTTTTGCGCACCCCCAAAAACGCCTATACCCGGTCTTTAATGTCGGCAATCCCGCCGTTAAATCGCAAGCTGGGCCAGTTTTTGGTGCCGGATGATGAAGCGCCAAAACTGGCATCGCCCGCGGTAAACAGCAAGGCAGATGCCGAGACTTGGCTGCGATCAGCAACGCAAGAACTAGGTGACGGATTGCGTGTCGAGGATGTAAGCGTCCGCTTCGCTGGCAATCGAACCAGTCTCTTTAGAAAGCCTGACGTTTTTACCGCACTCCATTCAGCATCAATGACTATTCAGCCCGGCTCGGTGATGGGATTGGTCGGGGAAAGCGGGTCGGGAAAATCGACGATTGCCAAGGTGATCACCGGACTTGTGCAGCCGAGTGCCGGCCGGTTATATCTTGGCGAGCGTGAGCTGCCGCTGGCCAGATCGCGCACCCGGGCGCATCCATCGCGCCGCCTGATCCAGATGGTTTTTCAAGATCCCTATTCCAGCTTGAATGGCCGTCATAGAATTGGCGAGATTTTAGCCGAACCTCTGTGGTTATACGGGCTGGAGAATGATGCGCAAAACCGCCGCGAGCTGGCGGCAGCGATGTTGGATCTTGTGGGTCTTTCTGAAGATGCGATTGATCGATTTCCACACCAGTTTTCGGGCGGGCAAAGACAGCGCATTGCGGTAGCGCGATCCCTGTTGGCACGCCCCCGGATTTTGATTTGTGACGAGCCGACCTCGGCACTCGATGTCTCAATTCAAGCGCAGATTTTGAACCTTCTTAAAGACCTGCAATCGCGTTTTGGGCTGACTATTTTATTCATCAGCCATAATCTTGCAGTGGTTCGCCAGATGGCAGATTTTGTGACCGTACTGAAGGATGGAAAAGTGGTGGAAGCGCGCCCGTCCGAGAGTTTTTTCAACGCCCCAAACGCCCCATATTCGCGTGAGTTGTTGGCGCTGACGCCAGATTTCAGCCCCTGACATAACCCTATCACTTGGCTATACCCCTAGCACTTAAAGCGCGCCGGTATATTCGCCGCGCGCTGGATAATCAGCCTTGATGGCATAATCAATCGCGCCAATCAGCTCAGAAAAATGAGGGCGAACGAAGGGCATCGTCTGAACCGATCCGTAATATAAGGTCTGGCCAGGTGATACCATGAACAGGCCCGGTTCCGCGAACAGCGCCGGCTCTTCAATTCCGATAGATGTAGTGCCGCGTGATGTGGAAATATAAAGACCCCAGTCGCGCGCCACGGTCGACGGCAGATCATAAGCAAAGCGCAATGTCGTTGCGTCCAGCTTTTCGGCCATGGCCCTGGTCCGCTCAACATCGTCGGAGCTAACCGCAAGTGTCGCTACGCCGCGTTTGGTAAACTCGGGTTCGAGGCGCTGCAATTCGGCAAGATATTTTGCGCAGATGGGGCAGTGCAACCCGCGATAAAAGCAGATCACCGTTCCGCGCTCAGACGCGTCAGTAGTAAGATCAAATTCACCATGATCAAGTGTTGGCAATTTAAGATCGGGGGTCTTTTGGCGGGGGATCAACATGGGTTCTGTCCTCTTATAGCAAGATGCGTTTTAGCAAGATGCGTTATAGGGAGATGAATGCGCTACAGATGGGCTCAGTTACTAGCGATATTATCGCTTAGTCTGTCTCGCAGAAGATCAATGAACTTTCGCACCTTCAGCGGTAAAAAACGACGGTCAGGGTAAATGGCGTAAATGCTGCGATGCGGCGTCGGCGTATGATCGGCGAGAATACGCACCAGACTACCATCATCAATCTGTTGTTGACATGCAAAAGCAGGAAGCAGCGAAAATCCCACACTGCGCGATGTGCTTTCCAGCATCATGCCGATACTGTTGACATAAATCGCTGCGGATAATGTCACTGATCCATCGGCCCCACCCGGTGTACGATAGGTAAAGGACGGGCTGTTGGCGGTGTTGGTATAAATGACCGCCGGAAGTTTTGACAGCTCAGCGGGCGTTGTCGGAAGACCGTGTTGTTTGAGAAATTGCGGACTTGCACAAATATAAAGCGGAAAATCGCAAAGGCGTTTAGCGATCAGACCGGAATCCTCCAACGCGCCAATGCGGATGATCAGATCATACCCTTCTTCAACCAGATGAACGCGCTTGTCGTCAAATTCTACATCAACAACCACATCCGGATATAACAACGCAAATTCGGCAATCGGGCCGACAAGAAACTTCTCGCCAAACGCCATCGGGGCATTGATTTTCAACCGTCCAGAGGGACGATTCTGGCCCTCAGACAGCGCTTCCAGAAGGTTGGATATTTCCTCATCGCTGCGGTTTATAGCATCAACCAGTTGCTTGCCAGCCTCAGTTAGCGAGACTGTTCGCGTTGTCCGGTGAAACAGGACTAGTCCAAGGCGTTGCTCCAGCGCTTTTACCTGTTTGCTAACAGCGGCGCCGGAAACACCTAGTGCAGCAGCAGCCTTGGTAAAACTACTGTGAAGCGCCACCTCGCGCATCATCTCAAACCCATTGCTAAAAATCATCATTAATAACTCACAGTTAAAAGTTTAGTAACTTATTCATTATTAAAATATCTGAGAAAATAGTCTATCTATCTATTACGAAAAATTCATGAAATCAAACCAAGGAGAACATAATGTCCGAAGCACCTAAATGCGGCTGTGGCCGTTCGGTAACTGGCGATTGCATGGGGTGGCATGCTCTGAGTGAAGCAGAATATCAGGAAAAGAAAGGTGCCTGGGAGGCAGATCAGGCGCAAAAGGCTGAGAAATCAGTCTAGCCAGTTGCTCTACAAATAGTAACGCAGAGTGATTACATCACCTTATAACTGGGCACCATAAATGATGGCGCTCTGCCTGCTATTTTCAAAAGGTAATTTTCTTATGACGATCAGTTCCATGATATCGACAAGCAAGGCCAAGCCAACAGTTGAAGGTGCGGGGGTGAATTTGCATCGCGCTTTTGGGTTTAACGATCCTGAAATGTTCGACCCGTTTTTGCTGTTTGATGATTTTCGCAATGATAACCCGGCCGATTATCAGGCGGGTTTTCCGTGGCATCCCCATCGCGGTATTGAGACAATCACCTATGTTTTGAGTGGAACTGTTGATCACGCTGATAGCCTCGGAAACAGCGGAACGCTGGGTGCGGGGTCGGTCCAGTGGATGACGGCAGGATCAGGTATTTTGCATCAGGAGATGCCAAAGGGTGATACCAATGGGCAAATGCATGGATTTCAGCTTTGGGCAAATTTACCCGCCAGCCTAAAGATGTCCGCGCCGCGTTATCAGGATATCGAGGGCGGTGAAATTCCCGAAGTTATTGATGATGATGGAACCCGTGTCAGGATTATCACTGGTTCTTTCTGGGGACAAAAAGGTCCAGTGGATGGCATTGCCGCCGACCCGCTTTATCTTGATGTGTCGGTTCCCGCGGGTAAGGTCAAACGCTTGAAAATTGACACTTATCAGAATAGTTTTGCTTATATTTTTGAGGGTGATGGACGCTTCGCCGATGCCTCTGACCCGCACGGGGTACTGTTGGAGAAAGAGGTCAATGGCGAAGAGCTGAATATTCGTGATATGTCGGGCAACCGTACGCTGGTGAAGTTCAGCTCAGGTGATGAGGTGGTTGTTGAGGCAGGACAGTCCGGGGTGCGCTTTCTCCTCGTTGCAGGAACGCCAATTCAGGAACCGGTAGCGTGGAGCGGCCCGATTGTGATGAACACGCGCGAAGAGCTGATGCAGGCTTTTGCCGATTTGCGCAACGACAGGTTTATTAGACCCGACGCCCCATAATTTTGGCTCAAGATATTACCCCTAAAATTACATCCAAAAAATCATGCTAGGAAAAAATAGATGGGTTTATTGCAGGACGGAAAATGGGTCGACCAATGGTATAATACCGAAAAAAGCGAAGGTCGTTTTCTGCGCACAGTTGCCGGATTTCGCAATTGGGTAACGCCTGACGGCGCCCCCGGGCTCAGCGGTGATGGCGGGTTCAAAGCCGAGTCTGGCCGCTATCACCTTTATGTGTCGCTTGCCTGTCCTTGGGCGCATCGTACCTTGATCTTCCGCAAGCTAAAGGGGCTTGAGGAAATGATCTCGTTATCCGTCGTGAACTGGTTCATGGGCAAAGATGGTTGGACCTTTGATGAAGGGGCGGGCGTTATTGCCGACAGCCAGAATAAAGCGCAGTTCATGCATCAGGTTTATACCGCTGCAAGTTCGAACTTTTCGGGGCGGGTGACGGTTCCGGTGCTGTGGGATAAAGTCACTGGCACTATTGTCTCGAACGAATCTTCTGAGATTATCCGGATGTTTAATTCCGCATTTGATGGTATTGGTGCCGCCGCTGGCGACTATTATCCAGCGCCGCTACGCGGTGACATTGATGCCTTGAATGCCCGTATTTACAACACTGTCAATAACGGCGTTTACAGATCAGGGTTTGCCACAAACGAAGAAGCCTACCTTGAGGCGGTAACGCCGCTGTTCGAAACACTGGATTGGTTAGAGGGGATTTTAGACACCAACCGCTATCTGACCGGTGCGAACATTACCGAGGCTGATTGGCGGCTATTCACCACGCTGGTGCGCTTTGATGCGGTATATTTTGGGCATTTCAAATGTAATTTGAAACGCATCGTCGATTACCCAAATTTGTGGCGTTATCTTCGTGATTTGTATAATCAGCCGGGTATCGCGGCTACGGTGGATATGGACCATATCAAAAAGCATTATTATGCCAGTCATGACATGATCAACCCCACACGCATTGTTCCCGTTGGTCCGGAAATTGACTTTTCGCTCTAGGGCGGGTTTTTGGGATTTGATGTTGTTTTTTCACCGTCATTAATGCTCTATTTGCCTGTTGGATGTACCAATCAAAAGTGAGTTAAAATGGCTTATAAGGTGGCAATTATCGGATTGGGGATCATGGGTCGGCGGATGCTGGAACATATGATTAATCATGACGGGTATGACCCTGTTGGGCTTTTTGATCCTGATCCAGATGCCTGTTCGGCGGCGCTTGACCTGCTGGCGGGCAAATCTGGTAATGCTGTAATTACGGCCAGTGCACAGGCGGCGATTGATGCCGCAGATTTGGTTTATTTGGCCTGTCCACCGGCCCCCCGTAAGGATCTGGCAATTGCCGCCGCCGGTGCGGGTAAAGCGGTCTTTCTGGAAAAACCGCTTGGTGTCGATATCGGTGAAAGTGAAGAGCTGGTGGCCAGCTTGAAATCGGCCGGTGTTCCCGCTGCGGTTAATTTCACGCAAGCCGCCGGTGCAGCCTTAACCGATATCTCAAAAGCCGCACAATCGGGTGAGCTTGGCGAGATTGAGGGCGTTGATATTATTGTCACATATGGGTCATGGCCGCGCGGCTGGCAAAAAGCTGCTGATTGGCTGCGGTTTCGGGCCGAAGGTGGAATGACGCGGGAGGTTATCTCGCACTTTCTGTTTTTTTCCGAACGTATTCTGGGCCCGTTATCCATCGTCTGGGCGCGGCCTAGTTATCCTAGTGATGCGATGCTGTGCGAGACGCACCTTATAGCCCGTCTGGAAACAGCCGATGGCCGCCCCGTTACCATCATGGCCAGTGTGGGCGGGGCGCAACCCGACCGGCAGGAATTAACTATTAAGGGCAGTATTGCCAGCAGACGTGTTTCTGAATTTTCAATTGATGCGGTTTCAAATGGCGGAGCGTTCGAAGAAGTGGCAGAACGGCCAGATGATCCGCGCGCGGTGGGGTTAAAGGCGCAGCTGGATGAGCTGCAATTATGTACGGCAAAGCAATCCCACAGGCTGGCCACCCCAGAGGAAGCGCTGCGGGTTCAAAAGCTGGTTGAGGGAATGCTGACCCCCCACTGACCCCCGGTTTTCTACTATGCTGGGGGCACCCGTTATGATTTTATCCGGTAGCCGGTTTTGAAAATCCACCAGATGGTAGCCATACAAACAAGCATAAATCCGGCAACCGCGGCAAGGCTGGTTGCCACGGTAACGTCCGCTGTTCCAAAGAATGACCAGCGGAACCCTGAAATCAGATAAACGACCGGGTTGAACAGGGTGATTTTCTGCCATAATGGCGGCAACATGCTGATCGAATAAAAGCTGCCACCAAGAAATACCAGTGGTGTGATGATCAGCATTGGGATGAGGTTCAGCTGCTCGAAATTTTTTGCCCAGATGCCGATGATAAATCCAAATAACGCGAAGGTAATGCACGTCAAAACCAGAAAAGATATCATCCAGACCGGATGCATAATCTCGATAGGAACGAACAGATTCGCGGTGCCAAGAATGATCAATCCGATCATCAGCGCCTTTGTTGCCGCCGCCCCGACATAGCCGATAACTGCTTCGAGAGGCGATACAGGCGCTGACAGCAATTCATACATCGTGCCCATGAATTTAGGAAAATAGATGCCGAAGGATGCATTGGTCATGCTTTGCATCAAAACTGACAGCATGATCAGTCCGGGGACGATAAATGTGCCGTAGGGAACATTTTCCACCTGTTCAATGCGTGATCCGATGGCCGTTCCGAACACCACGAAATACAAACAGGTTGAAATGACCGGCGAGACGATGCTTTGCACAATCGTGCGAAAGGTGCGCGCCATCTCGAATTCATAAATGGCTTTGATTGCGTAGAGATTCATCCGTTTAACCTTTCACCAGATCGACAAAAATATCTTCAAGCGAGCTTTGTGACGTTTGCACATCGCGAAGGCGCAGTCCGACTTTGTTTATATCGCTAAGCAGCCGCGTAATTCCGGTCTGCTGGGCGCCAACTTCATAGGTATAGAACAGCGCCGTTCCCCTATCATCGAGGCGAAGATTGTAAACCGACAGCGCATCTGGAATTTGTTTAATTTCTGTCTGCAAATCAATCCGCATGGTTTTGGCACCCATTCGCTGCATCAGTGTTTTTTTATCCTCAACCAGCAGTAATTTGCCACTATCTATCACGCCGATTCTGTCGGCAATCGCTTCGGCCTCTTCGATGTAATGTGTTGTCAGAATGATGGTGACTCCGTCGGCCTTCAACTCGCGCACGGTGTCCCACATGTCTTTACGTAATTCGACATCAACGCCTGCGGTTGGCTCGTCTAGAAATAATACGCGCGGTCCGTGGCTTAATGCCTTGCCGATCATCACTCGCCGCCTCATTCCGCCAGATAAGGTCATGTTTCGCGCATCGCGTTTGTCCCATAATGACAGCTTGTTCAGCAGGCTTTCAACATGGGCGACATCGCGCGGTTTGTTGAACAGCCCGCGTGAGAAATGCAGCGAGTCTTTCACCTTTTGAAAGGATTCCAGCATTATTTCCTGCGGAACAAGCCCAACCAGCGCACGCGTTTTCCGGTAGTCATCAACGATATCAAACCCATCAACGGTCACGCTGCCGCTGGTCGCGCTGGTGATTCCGCAAATAGTTGAAATGAGCGTGGTTTTCCCCGCACCATTGGGACCAAGGAGCGCGAGAACTTCGCCCTCCTCAATGTCTAGTGACACACCCTTTAGCGCCTCACCGCCGCCTTCATAGGCCTTGCGAAGATCACGAATTGAAACGATAGGCGCCATTTATTTCTCCAAGTTTATGTGCAGCCAAGCTGGCATGGTTGATGCGCATTGAAGATAGCACAAAGAAATTCAATATACCGCGCCGACAAAAGATAATTTCGCAAAATAATGTTACAAAAACATGACACAAAATCATTCTGGCATTTCCATATGATCAGGCCTGTGATTCTCGCGAAACTAAAAAGGTGAAATCATTCTCGACGCGCCGGGTGGGGGCGGCGTAGGTCGGCCCATATCTTGCTGAAGCGCGGGCGATAAAATTATCACGGTTTGCATAATAAATCCGGTTTTTGACAATCGCGTCAGGGGCACAAAGCAGGTTTAGCGCCATGCCTGCCCGACTGGTCTGCCAGCAAGCATCAAGGCAGGAAAAAATATACCGCTCCCAACGCGCAACATCGCTAATATTGCAAAGATTAAATGTGCCTGAGAAAACACAAAAATCAACAGATCCCAAAGGTCGTCTTCCAATGGAAAAATTGCTGCTATGCGAAGAAAAATTATCATGGCAAGCGGCGATCATCGACGGATTTATATCCAGCCCCTGATAGCGGAAATGCGCGAATTTCTGCCGTGCCTGAAGATATTCCAGCAACGCCCCATAACCGCAGCCTATATCGGCGATGGTGGTGGTTCCTGAATTGTTGGCCCTCGATTTGTTTGCCCTAACAATAAGGGCAAGCAGTGTCTCAAACCGGGCAATCTGGTTGCGGCGCGCATTCCAGAAAACCCCCTGCGGAGAGGTTCCGCGCTCGGCCAATCGCTTGCCGTAAGTCCGGTTCAAGCCGCGTTCCATCGCCATGATCTGCAGAGTGTTAAAGAGTGTTTTAATCATAGACCTCTATTTTTGCCCGCCGCCTGATTAATGTTTGGCTTCAAACACCCCGAGCTTAACACCATAATCGGCAGCAATCTCATAATCCGGATCATCATCGCTATCGACCATCAACTGGCCCGCGCGCGATAACAGCCTGTGACAATCGACGCTGAGACGGCGCAGCATTACTTTTTTGCCAACCGCGTCATATTTAGCGGCTACATCCTCAATCGCCTGCAAGGCGGACTGGTCAACAATCCGCGATCCCCCGAAATCAATCACCACTGTTTTAGGATCATTGGCAAAATCGAACAATTCGCGGAACCTAGTGGCCGATCCAAAGAATAGGGGACCAGAAATATCATAAACCCGTGCGCCCTTGAAAGTATTCGACTGGCGGGTGGTGGCACGAATGCGTTTCGCCGCATTCCACGCATAAACCAGCGCCGACATGATCACCCCTACAATCACGGCCACGGCCAGATCCTCAACAACGGTGACCGCTGTGACAACCAGAATCACCAAAGCATCCGCCATCGGCACCTTGAACAACGTCTTGATTGAACTCCATGCAAAGGTGCCAATCACTACCATGAACATAACGCCGATCAGCGCGGCAATGGGGATCAACTCGATTAAGTCGGCGGTAAATAATATAAAGCTGAGAAGAAATAGCGCCGCCGCAATTCCCGAAATACGCGTGCGCCCGCCAGATTTCACATTAATCATTGACTGGCCGATCATTGCACAGCCGCCCATGCCGCCGAAAAATCCTGTTACAAAATTGGCTGCCCCCTGTGCCAGACATTCCTGCGATGCGCCGCCGCGCTGTTCGGTCAAATCGCCGACAAGGTTCAGCGTTAGCAGGCTTTCAATCAGGCCGATGGCCGCCAGAATAAAGGCATAGGGCAAAATAATTTGCAGCGTTTCAAAGGTGAGCGGAACCATCGGAACGGCAAATTCTGGCATACCGCCAGCCAGACTGGCCAGATCACCAACACGTGGCACCTCAATCCCCAACCCGATTACCAGCGCTGTTACCGCGCCAATTGCCAGCAACGGTGCCGGAATAATTTTGGTCAGGCGCGGTGCCAACCAGATTAACGCCATGGTTGCGACAACCAGACCTAGCGTGACATACAGCATTTCGCCGTGCATCCAGCCGACCACACCATCATCAGAGGTTACTTTGAACTGCTCCAGCTGGGCCAGTCCAATGACAATCGCAAGACCATTTACAAAGCCAAGCATCACCGGATGTGGCACCATGCGAATGAACTTTCCCCAGCGCAAAACGCCTGCGGTCAGCTGCAAAATTCCTATCAAAATGACGGTGGCAAACAGATATTCAACGCCGTGCTGCATCACCAGCGAAACCATGACGACGGCCAATGCTCCGGTGGCCCCCGAAATCATTCCGGGCCGGCCGCCGATCAGCGCGGTGATCAGGCCGACAATGAAAGCGGCATACAGCCCGACAAGCGGAGCTACACCAGCGACAAAAGCAAAGGCAACCGCCTCAGGAACAAGCGCCAGCGAGACCGTAAGGCCAGCCAGAACATCGGTGATGGTCTGCCGCGTTGAAAGGGAATTTGGGCGCGCGCTGGTTTGCGACGATCCAAAAAGAAATTTTGTAATCCTATTAGAAAAAGACGAGGTCACGGGCACAACTTTGATAATGATCGGAAAGGATGGCTAGTTATAGATGAATCCGGTTGCAAAGATATAACAATGATCACCCCGACCTGAAAATTTGCCGCCTCCCTAACTCTTCGGTTACATATATATGTGGGGAATCAGCTTGCCGCAGCGATTTGTTTCTTTGGATCAAAGAACGGCTTTTCAACGATGGTTGCCGTCGCCGGACCTATTGAGGTTGCCACCTCGACCTTGGTGTCCAGCGCATCATGTCCGGTCGCTACCATCGCCAACGCGATGTTTTGTGTTAGGCGCGGTGAATAAACGGCCGATGTCACCTTGCCAATAACAACGCCGCCTGACGTGATCTGCCAGAATGTCGTATTGGGGCCCTTAAAGGGGGCACAATCAATCACCAGTCCCACTTGACGGCGCCCCACCCCGGCATCACGAATGCGCCTCAGCGCTGCCTTACCGATAAAATCTGC
>JAACDV010000002.1 GCA_009936825.1 Bacteroidota bacterium
AATCATTAGGCGCCAATCATTAGACGGTCTATTTGCCAGCGTATGTTGACAAACCAGCCCATCGTCAATGAAACCCTAACCCGGTTTTTTTTGCTTTCCAAACTTTACGCATTAATGTGGGAAGACTTGCTGGTCGCACCTTTTGCCAAACACGAACTGGCTGGAGACCATTTTCCGCGCAAAGATCACTGTCAACGCGCGCCACCGCCACCTTCATTTCCAGCACGAAATGGGTAAAGACATGGTGCACGGATGTGTTCGCCAGCTGCCAGTCTGCCGTAAGGGGTGCGGTGGCAAACGGCGCTTTGGCATCAAAGTCGGGATCGGACGGAGTCCAGCCTGCCGATGGAAATGCCAGCATGCCACCAAGCATACCTTTTTCAGGACGGGTAATCATCAAAGCGCGGCCGGCCTGATCAATCGCCACAAAAGCAATGCCCCGGCGCGTTGGTTTAGTCTTTTTTGGGGGCTTTACCGGCCAAATCTCAGGTGTTCCAGCCGCAGCAGCAGCGCAATTACCGGCCAGCGGGCAGGTGTCGCATCCGGGTGATTTCGGCGTGCAGACCGAATTAGCAAAATCCATCAGCGCCTGCGGAAAATCAGAAGGACGTATTTTCGGGCGAATGGCAGCATAATGCGCTCCAATTTCCATCTTGGCTGCCGGAAGCGGCGTTGAAATAGCAAAATCACGCGCCATAACACGTTCGATATTGCCATCAACAACAACGCTGCCCGCACCAAAAGCAATCGCCGAAATCGCCCCCGCCGTATAGGGACCGATGCCCGGCAACGCCCGCAGACCGTCAACATCATCTGGAAATTCGCCCCGCAAATCACCGCAGATCAGTTGCGCTGTTCGGTGCAAATTGCGGGCGCGGGCATAATATCCCAGCCCGGCCCACGCAGCCATCACATCATCAGAAGGCGCCGCCGCCAGATCACAGATCGTTGGCCAGCGCCGGATAAAATCCAGAAAATACGGAACTACCGCCGCAACAACCGTTTGTTGCAACATTATTTCGGACAGCCAGACATGATAAGCCGGCGCTAAATCGGGCCAGCGACGCCGCCATGGCAGGCTTCGCCCATGCAAATCATACCAGTCGAAAAGACGGTCTGACGGAAAATTTTCGGATGGAATACTGGATATACTCATGCCGCAAAGACTGACACGGACACAAGGTGAATTTCAATATACCTTGTACTAAAAACAACCCCGTCATGACGGCTCCGATATAGGAAAGGACGAATTGTGATTGGACATCGGGCCTGCGCCGCGTACCATGGTTGGCATGACAAAAGCCCGCAAAAAACATATGACGCGCCTGTCATCAATGCTGGATGATCTGGTCGCACCAAGCGTTCGCAAACGCGGCTTTATCATCAGTCGGCTGGTGTCGGAATGGCCAAAAATCGCTGGTGATATCGCCCAATGGAGCAGACCGGCAAAGCTGACCCTGTCACGCCAAGGCGGCGGCACGCTAAAGCTTGCGATTGCCAGCGGTTTCGGACCCGTCGCGCTGCAAATGCGCGGCGCAATCATTGACCGGGTGAACGCGTCCTTTGGCTATCGGGCCATTTCCGAAGTGGTGTTTGTGCAATCCTTGCTCGCAACAACCGGTTCCGGCAAATCAGCCCCGATATCCTTCACACAAAGCCAAACCAGCCATGAGACAGAACCCGAAATTCCAGCAGACCAGCAAATCTGGGAGTTGGACGCCAAGCTAGAGGCGGTAGAATCACCCACAATCAGAGCCGCACTTCGCCAACTCGGCAAGCCCATCCGCCGCTAAAGCCGTGCATACAACCCGGCCGCGCCGCGCCGGATTGAGCTTAATCTGCAAAATACTGCCCTAATTTATCCGCAAGATGCCTTTTTACGGTGAAATTTCCAGCCTGAGGTGAGAATCTCAGATTGCTCAAAAACTTCTCTTTGGCTAAGGTGTCGAGATGAAAAATATAAACACAACTTTTACTGAATCCGATGCGTATGAAGGTCAGGCGGTCGCGCCGTTTGTCTCGCGGCGGATTGTCTCGCGGCGGGGTTTTATTGCTGGCGGCAGCATTCTTGGCCTTACTGCATTTGCTGGTTCGGGTGCGACAGCTTTAATCAATCCGGCATTTGCTGCAGATGATCTGATAGCTCATGTGATGTCGCCGCGCTTTATTGGCCAGAATGATGCGCCAATTCAGGTTGCCGAATATTACTCAATGACCTGCGGACATTGCGCCAACTTTCACAACAAGACTTTTCCGAAGATAAAAACGCGTCTTATCGACGAGGGGATTGTCCGTTTCGAAATGCGGGCCTTCCCGCTAGATGGTCTGGCTTTGCGGGCGCATGCGCTGGCGCGCGCGCTGCCAGAAGCCAAATTTTTCCCGATGGTGAAACTACTTCTGGCCAAGCAGTCCACTTGGACACGGGCGCCTGATCCGATTGCCGCTTTGCAGAAAATGGCGCGGATTGCCGGAATTGATGAAGATGCCTTCAACATGATCATGCGCAATCGTGCGCTGTTGGAAGCAATCGTTGAGGAACGCCAAAAAGGAATTGATACTTGGAAAGTCGCTTCAACCCCTTCATTTGTTATCAATGACGACAAGCTAATTTCAGGCGATACAACTTATGATGCGTTTGCCGAGGAAATTAGTGCTTATGAAGCCTGATTCGCCAGAACCCGTAACTGGGGGATCCGAGCCGGGGGGATCCGAGTCGGGGGGATC
>JAACDV010000161.1 GCA_009936825.1 Bacteroidota bacterium
ACAGTTTTTGGCACACCAACAGGATTACCCGGATCAATAATATTGTCGCCAATACCATCAAACCACTTTTGCCATCTGGCAATTTCAGCTTCGATTTGCTCAGGCGTTTCCTGTGATTCGCCGCCATGATATGCAAAAATAAAAAAGGCCATAACACCTCCTCACCTATTTTAAGTTCTAGAATTGAACATGATGCGATGTTTTAAGGAGCACTCGGAAATGACATTTTCGTGAACCTTGCACATTCGCGTGAGGGCGCGCGTCTCACAAAGGGGTCGGTGAAAAGCTAGACGAGGTTCGCGCATAAGCGTACAAAGACGGGACGTTCATCCCGCTCCAGCAGGAGGCATCTGTGACATTCGCTGCCGCCTATTCCACCGATATTCTGGTCATAATGGTTGCCGGACTGTTGTTAACAGGCTTTATTGCAGGGCTTTTAGCCGGACTTCTGGGCGTTGGTGGCGGCATTGTAATCGTTCCCGTACTTTTCCTTTTATTCACCTATCTTGATGTGCCTGAGAGCATAATCATGCATATGGCGGTTGCCACTTCACTGGTAACAATTATTCCTATATCGCTGTCGTCGGCGCGCGAACATTACCGGCGCGGCGCCGTTGATATGGCAGTTTTCAAAAGCTGGGCTGGCTTCATGCTTATTGGGGCCGGGATTGCTGGGGCTGTTTCAGGGCAACTGGATTCCAGCTATCTACAATTAACCTTCGGGCTGATCGCGATCTATGTGTCGGTGACGATGATTCGCGGCAAAAAGGCAGGCAGTGACGATAAAAAAGGCGGCGCGCAGATTGCCCCCCTTGGCCGCGGTGCCAGTGGCGGCATAATCGCAACATTGATCGGCGGCGCATCAGCGTTAATGGGAATTGGCGGCGGCAGCATTGCCGTGCCGGTGCTAAGCGCATTAGCGCTTCCTGTTCACCGCGCGGTTGGTACAGCTGCTGCCTTTGGATTTTTGATTGCAGTACCGGGGGCCATCGGATTTATTTGGGCGGGAACTGGCGCCGAGGGGCGGCTGCCTTTCTCGTTGGGCTTTACCAATCTTCCAGCAGCCTTAATCATCTTTTCAACAAGCCTGTTCACGGTGCCGCTTGGCAGCCGGATTGCACATGCGCTGAACCCGCAGGGGCTGCGGCGCGCCTTTGGTTTTTTCTTGTTTTTGAGCGCGATTAACATCCTGATCAGTACTATTCTATAAACCTAGACCATGTCTTCGATCTGTCCTCTCTTAGGGGACTACTATTAAAGGGAAACCATTATTATGCGGTATCTTCACACCATGGTACGGGTGCGTGACCTTGATGCATCACTGGACTTTTACTGCACCAAACTTGGTCTTGTGGAAACTCACCGCAAGGAGGTTGAGGCTGGCAGATTTACACTGGTATTTCTGGCCGCTCCAAAAGATTTGAAAAATGCCGAAGCACAGGATTCGCCCGAACTGGAACTAACCTATAACTGGGATAGCGAAAATTATGACGGGGGCCGAAATTTCGGGCATCTGGCCTACCGCGTCGATGATATTTATACGCTGTGCAAATCTTTGATGGATGCCGGCATTATTATCAACCGGCCGCCGCGCGATGGGCGCATGGCCTTTGTGCGCTCGCCCGACAATATTTCCATCGAACTGCTTCAAGAGGGCGATGCGCTACCTCCATCTGAACCATGGGCGTCGATGGAAAATACCGGTAGCTGGTAACATTATAAAACGGAGAGATTTTAGACATGCTGGATATCCATCAGTTTGTATATGGCGGCGATAATTACGGAGTGCTGATCCATGATGAAGCCCGCGCCGAAACCGCATTGATTGATGCTGGTGATAGCGAGGCTGCATTGGCGGCACTTGCTGAAACCGGCTGGAATCTCACCCAGATATGGATCACTCATCATCATTGGGATCATATTGACGGGCTGGCGGATATTGTCAGCAAAACGGGGGCCACGGTCTATGGGCCGGACGGGTTAAAGGGCGTTGATCAGGGCAAGGGCGACGGGGATTCCTTTGCCCTTGGCGCAAGCGAAGTTCGGGTGATAGCAACGCCCGGACATACGCTGGATATGCTGAATTTTCATCTGCCAGTTGAAAAACTGCTATTCACCGGCGACACACTGTTTGCGATGGGATGCGGGCGGTTGTTTGAAGGTGACGCCGCAATGATGTGGAACAGTTTGACAAAACTGATGGCGCTTGGCGACGATACTGTGATTTATTGCGGGCATGAATATACCGCGGCGAATGCAAAATTTGCGCTGAGCATTAATCCCGAAAACAAAGCCTTGCAAAGCCGCGCTGACGCCGTACGCGAACTTCGTGAGGCCGGACAGCCAACAGTGCCAACAATGATGGCGCTGGAAAAGGCTACCAACCCGTTTTTGCGCCCGCACGATCCCGATATCCAAATGCATCTCGGAATGCTCGCAAATAGAACTGACAATGATCACGAAGCCGCGGTTTTTGCAGAAATCAGACGCCGGAAAGATAATTTTTAAAGATGATTTTTAAGGTATTACATACCACCAGACCTAGTGATCGATTGTTCCGGGTACAGATGCAAAACTGGCAAGATTAGGCGCACCAGTTAAAAACAGCGTCAGGCGGATTTGTTGCTTGTAACGGTTGATCGCCTCAATCGCTGCTTCGGCTTCAAAATCAGCACCGACAACGGTCTTTAGAACCGGGCCTGCCATAGAAACCTGCGACGCGCCAAGCCATAATGCCTTTGCCGCATCAAGGCCATGACGAATGCCGCCCGACGCAATCAGCATTCCCTCAGGAAGGGCTTCCCGCACTGCGCGGATCGCGTCAACCGTGGGAATTCCCCAATCCAGAAACGGATCGAAGCGCCCCGCATCTTCGCATCTTGCCGCCTCAATCCGGGTCCAGTTCGTGCCACCAAGCCCTGCAATATCAATGCCGTAAACACCAACATCAAACAGCCGCCTTGCTACATTAGCGCTAATACCGGCGCCAACTTCTTTCACTATAACCGGACATGGCAGCGTGCTGCACGCCGCCTCAATAGCCCCCAAAACACCCCGCCAGTCGGTTTCGCCTTCGGGCTGGACAGCCTCTTGCAGCGGGTGTAGATGAATGAAAATCGCATCTGCCCGAAGGTCATCAACAGCCCGGCGCGCCATATCCAGCCCCGCTGCAGCGGCAAGCTGAACCCCGCCCAAATTCCCTATTAACGGCACCGAAGGCGCGCGGTCACGAAGATCACGCTGGCTCTGCGCACGCTCAATACTGGCGCGCTGCGATCCAACGCCAAGGCCAACCCCACACGCTTCAGCCACCTCGGCAAGAACGCTGTTTATAGTATCGGCACGCGCCGTTCCGCCAGTCATCGAGCCAATGAAAAGTGGTGCCAGAACGCGGCGCCCCAGAAAGTTCGTGCTGATATCAATGCTTGCCAGATCACATTCGGGAAGCGCGCAATGATCGAGGCGTATCCGGTCAAACCCGGCATCCTGGTCAGATTGCGCCACCTGCCCCACCGCCAGATCCAGATGTGCGTCTTTGCGGTCACTTGCAGCGGGTGGAAAAGATTTGCCGGATTGGGTCATAACATCATCGACTGATAAAATCGCGACGAAGACTATGCCGCGTGCGATTGAAAAGACCGTCCACCAAAATCATGTGGGGGACCGTAAGCGCGGCCAACCCGATAAATACCACCCTAAGCAACACCGGCTCCAGATTAGCATCATCCGTCAAATACCAAATGGCGAGCGCACCGGTCACCCAGCTTGCAATAGTAAAAAACGCCGCCTGATTAATCAGCGCAACCCACGACATGCTGGCGCGCAAGGTACCAAGCACGCCGCTAACATGCCGAAACGAATGAACAACACAGAAATAGATCGCAAAGCCAACCAGCGGCGGCGTTAGCGCGAAAATCGCGGTTAGCAAGACCATTTCCAGAACCCCAGCGCGCCATCGACGTAATCGCACCGCCTGAAACAGATAGAACAGCATCGCCATACCAATGAAAATCGTCAAAATATCCAGTGCCTGCCAGATAAGTGTAGTGTCACCCAACACAAGATATTCAAAAATGTGATCAACCTCACCGCGATGCATCTGGCTGATCCCGACAACCACCAGCCCGCCATGCGCCGCACTTCCGACGCGTCGCTGCCAGCCCCTTTCAGCGCGAACATCACCGCTGCCAAAATGCATCATGCTGATCAGCAGAAAAATAAGCAGGCTGGCAAATGGGAAAAACAGCCACGCCCCCACGACAACGCCCGCCGCAGCTACATAAGCCAGCAGAAACCCGGCCATCTGCAGGGCATTTCTTGAAAATCCCAGATGGATCGCAATGGCACCATCCAGCGCACCGTGTGGCAGTCCGATCACCACAATCGCCGCCAGCGCCAGCAGATCAATCGATGTCATCATCGTCAATCCAGTTAGAATTTCCATCACCCTGATCCTGATTGTTGGGGACGACCATTCAGGCCAGCAAAGCTGAAAACCGCGCAAATGAAAAGCCATTTCGGCATCGCAATAATAACTTTCAGACGAAGCGCCCAGCCTGCCTCGCCGCTCAAAAAGCGGGCAAACTGGTCCCCCGATAAGGCGCGCGCCATTCGCATAAACAGATCAGGCGCGCGATCCGGCCAGTTCCGCAAAACAGTCAAAAAAACCGCATCCATCCAGAGATCAACACTCTTATGCGGAACCTGAAATGCCAGCCCACCGCGCCCGTTATCGGCATGCACCGCCGCCAACGCCGCCTCAATCTGTTTTTGAATAAAGATAAACGCATAGCCGCTAGATGGTCTGATCGCACCGCCATTACCGCCAATCCCCGGAATTTCGGCATCACGGCGCGCCAACATACCAAGCGGAATAACCCCCCGCTCTCGCCGGATAGTTTCAAATGCGGTAACGCCATAGTGACGCTCCAGATAGGAATGAATGGCCGTCATGTAAAAATCATCTTGCAAAATATGCGGGGTGAACAAGGTTGATTCCACCAGCGCCTCTTGCGCGGAAAAAGGGAGAAGATATATAAAATGCATGCCTTCGGATTGATCAACGCGAAAATCCATCAAAATGGCGGTGCCCGGATCAAAAACCGGACGATCAACGCGCACCTCAACCCCGGTAAAATGCTGCAACATCATTCCGTTTGGAACCTGCGGGGGGCGGCTGTCAAAAATTGCTGTGTGTGGGTCATTTGCCCGCGGCGGTTTATCGGTGAATGCTACGCTGGCAGCATTGGCTTCGGCCCGGCAATGGTTGATCCAGACCGAGCGCTGCAATGCGTGATAGGGGCGCGCGCTTGATGCCATGACCACCGCATCATCTTCCGTAATGATCGACCATTTCGGCCAACTGGCACGCGCCATTCCCGCCGCGGCCACTATATTTTTGTTATGGTTGCTAGGCAGTGCGCCGGTACCGTTGGCCAATCCCCAAAATCCCCAGATATGATCCTGCGGCGGCGGCGCATCTTTGGGGCTGACGATAGTAAAATGATGCCCCGGAAATTCATCCGCCCGCGCCGCTAGGGAAAGCGCCGCACACCCATCGCCCAAAATCGTAACCTGCTGCAGTGGTGCGTTATCTGACATAAGGCAACCCCCTCAAGCTGATGTGAAGCGCGGCGTCGTGTTCCCCTTCCGGGCGCGCTGTTATGCGCGACTTCAGGCTACCCATCGCGCGCACCGAACAGCGTAATTTTGTTATCTTACTGGTTACCTGCCTCCCAGAATACCATGCAAGACCGGATGCGCGAAGCTGAACCCCGATCTGACGATAAACCCGCGCTGCCACGGCAATTGACACATGCGCACGAAAGGGAAGAAAGCAATAGCCGCGCGCGCCACTATCATAGAATTTTTCAGCAAGATCAAGCAACTGGCCAACCGCATCTGTAATCTGCTGGCAGGCAGCGCTGCTCGGCGCACCAGCCGCGAGTTTGATATCGGCGGGCCGCGCACCATCAACCCAGTCCGCCGGAATATACCGCCGGTTCATCACCGCATCTTCCAGAACATCGCGCGCGATATTGGTCAGTTGCATCGCAATGCCAAGATCGATTGCATAAACCCGGGCCTGTTCGTCGTGACACGCCAAGACATCGCACATCAACAACCCGACAGTTCCCGCCACCCTATACGCATAGCGCAGCAAATCAGCTTCACTTTGCAGGGCAACCTCCTCACGCTGATCATCAAGAAGTCCGTCAATCAGGGCAATCAGCACATCCGGTGAAAAGTTTTTCTCGGCCATCAGCGGCCCGAATCCTGCCAGCGCCGGGTCACTGCCTTGAATGGACGGCGTATCGGATGTGTCTAGCTGGGAGCGGATAACTGCAAGGCGGCGGGGGCCATCCTCAATATCGCCGTCTGCCATATCATCTAGCACGCGGCAAAAAGCGTATAGACGCGCGGCCGAATTACCCATCTCGGCTCCTAGAAACCTGCGCGCCCAATGAAAGCTCTTACCATTGGCGGCAAGCGATTCTTCGGATGTCAGCGCCTCGTTCGACATAGCTATCTGCTCACGCCTCTAAAAGCCCTGCCAGCCATTACTCACCCGCCAGCACGAGCGCTCTCTTCCTCATCAACCAGTCGTTCGACCACTTTAGCAGAACATAGCACGCCTGGCATCCCAGCGCCCGGATGCGCGCCCGCAGCGGAAAAATATAGATTGGGAATATGCGGGTCGCGGTTGTGATAACGGAACCAAGCTGACTGGCTGAAAATCGGCGCAATCGAAAATCCTGCTCCATGCATTGATCTGTAATCATCACGAAAATCTTCGGGTGTCATCCAGCAATCTTCGGTGATCACGTCTGAAAGTTCGGGCATGATGGTTTTTTCCAAGGCAGCAACAATGCGGTCACGAAGCGCCGGAGCCTCGGTTTTCCAATCTACATCACCAAGCAGATTTGGAACTGGACACAACACATAAAAACTGTCGCATCCGTCCGGTGCAAAGCTGCTATCCGTTGCAGTTGGCCGGTGCAGATACAGCGAGAAATCATCCGCCAAAATCTTGGAATCGAAAATATCGGCGAGAAGCTCACGGTAGCGTGGGCCCATCCAGATGGTATGGTGCGCAACATTTTCATAAGTACGCTTGGTTCCGAAAAACAAAACATAAAGACCCATGGAATACTGCGTCATTGATTCGGGAAGAGCTTTTTTACGGCGGCTTTCAGACGGCAGCATCTGCCGATAGACCGTTGGTGGATCGCCATTGCAAATCACCCGTGATGCTGTAAAGCGGCGACCATCCATCGCCGTTGCCCCCGTCGCCCGTCCATCCGCAACTTCAATTCGGTCAATATCAACGCCGAGCTGCACATTGACCCCAACACGCTCCATCAACCGGTGAAGTTCGGCCACCAGCTTACCGGTACCGCCCATGCAGAAGAACACACCCCAGCGGCGTTCGAGATAATGAATCAACGCGTAGATCGAGGTTGTGGTAAACGGGTTTCCGCCAACCAAAAGTGGGTGAATCGAAAAAGCCTGACGCAGCAATGGGTGCCGGATATGGCTGTTGACCAACCCTGCCACAGTGCGATAGCTGCGAAGACGAAGCAGCGCGGGCACCTGTGCCATCATGCTGGTAAAACGGGTGAATGGTCGGTCCGCTAGTTTTTCGAACCCAACCTCAAAAATTCGCCGCGACGTATCGAGTAGACGCGCATAGCCTTTAACATCGCGCGGTGAAAAACGTTCAATTTCTGCATTCGTATCCGCAACCGACGCGCAGTAGTCAAACTGGCTGCCATCATCAAAATGAAAGCGGTACCAAGGGTCCAGCGGGCGAAATTCCAAATGATCCTCGCGGCGCTCATCAAACAACTCAAACAGCTCATCGAACAGAAATGGCGCGGTGATCACCGTTGGTCCGGCGTCATGGCGATAGCCGCCACGCTCAAACACCTGCGCGCGCCCACCGATTGCCTGCAGCCTGTCAACCAATGTCACCGAATAACCGCGGGCCCGCATCCGCAATGCAGCCGCAATCCCTCCAAAACCGGCTCCAATAACCAGCACATCAGATTGAGAAATTTTAGATTTGTCTTTACGGGATGTTACCCGCCGAGGGGAGACCGAAGCCATAACAGAATAATCAGACCTTTTTCAGGGAAGCCACAGACTTGAGACATACCTGCTGAAGGAGCTGTTGTATAGGCATGATCACCGCCCCAAGCTCGTGCGGCAGGGCACCGGCAAATCCGGTTGCATCATTCATCATCACATTCATTCGCTGCGAAGCATCATTAAGCGCCTCTGAGTTTTGAATCGCAGCACGCCATTCCTGAAAACCCTGCTTATCGCCACTAGCATACCAACGATCGAATTCGCCGCGGCGCTGCGCATCCAGCTTATCCCGGAAAAGCACAACCACCCCGTTTGGCGCGCGCCTGCCAAGATCAGATCCGCAAGTATTCGCACCATCGCCACCGGAAAAATTCAGAATATCATTGGCGATCTGATAGGCATTGCCAAGGGCGCGAAAACAATCGCCGATGGTTGCCGCCGCACCGCCATGCAGCGCCATTGTCGCTACACCTTCCAACGGCGCAGTCAAAAGCGGGGCCGTCTTATCACCCGCGCCGCGAAGATATTGTGCCCAGTCGGTAACCGGACGAATGTCAAACTCACGCGCTTGACCAAGTGTCGTTGTCTTTATGTGGGATGCCAGAATTTTGACCAGCATCGGCGTTTGCGAGCGCTGCGCAGCCTCGGCTGCTAGCTCAAACGAAAGAGCAATAAGCCAGTCGCCAAGGGTCAATGCAACATCACGCCCATATACCGACCAGACCGCCGGCTTGCCGCGCCGTAGCCGATCGCCGTCACAGATATCATCATGGATAAGCGAGGCATTGTGCAACACTTCGATCGCAGCGGCCCAATGCATTGCGGCAGGCCGGTCAACTTTCAAAAGATCCGCAGCCCTAAGCGCCATCTTCGCCCGCAACATTTTACCAGGGGTAGAAAAGTGTAGGGCAGCGGCATCAGCCAAAGGCTGGCCAGCTGCTGGCATGCGCTCGGTGATGAAATTATGCAGAATTTCAGAGGATGACGGCGACGACCCTATGCCGCTGTCGGCATTGCCTAGGAATTCATTGGAGTGCGTCGACAGATTAGTCATGACTACCGTTTATTATTGCCGTTCGGGATGTTGGCCCGGAGCTTTTGGCAACATTTTACCCTTGCTCCAATTCGGGATCAAAATTATCCCGCACCTAAAATTTAACAACACTGAAATAGTAAAAACTAATGAAAGGAATTGTGAGGACAACGCTGGTCGCCCTCACAAATCAATGTTACTTGCTCTTAAAGCTACTTGCTCTCGGACTCGGTGACAGCAACGTTCCAGATGATCACACCGAACGCAATTTTGTTCAGCACGTCAGCCAGGTTGTAGATCACGTTAAGCGTATCAGCTGAGCTGGCTGGGTCGCCAGAAGCCAGATAACCGTAGAAGTAACCGAGTGGGTAAATTGCCCAACCGATTGTTACGATCCAACGCATAGTTGAGAAAGCGGACTTGACTGAGTCTGGTGCCTGCTCTGCAGACATCTTGCCAGCTTCACCAGCAAAGATTTCATACAGAATGTAGAACCAACCAACCATACCGATAATAAAGCCAAGCCACACATTCATGTAGCCAGCTTCACCAGCGTAACCGCCGACGAGCATGATCAGAGTACCGATTGTCAGCCGCCAGAAAATGCCGGCAGAAGCGTTGCCGATGGCGCGCAGGATCAGATAGAACTCAATCATCAGGAGTGGAACAGTGATCAGCCAGTCGATGTAACGATACACCGTTGGAGTGTCACCAGTAGAAATCCACACATCACGCATGTAGAAATAGTGTACGGCAGCAACCAGAGTCACCAGACCAGACACTGTAAGTGAAGTCTTCCACTTACCTTCGACACGCTGCGTCTCAATGAAGAAGAATGCTGTAGAAGCAACCAGCGCCATTGAAATCAACCAGAACGAAATGCCGACATAGTCGTCACTTGCAAGGTTGCCTGCAGCAAAAGCAACAGTAGGAGTGACGGCCAACGCCGCAGTAATCAGCGCCGTTTTCATAGCCTTACTCTTTAAAAGATTCATTTTTTACCTCCGTTAACGATAGGTACGGACGCGCCATTTATTTTTGTATTTTGACCCACCCGCAACTACCCCCACTGTATTGAGGCCACCCGTAAGTGTGCAATTGCTAAGCTTCTGATTTTTGGTCAAATTGTGAAAATTGCTTTTTTAATGTTAATAAACAGGTATTTACATTATAGAAAACTGTTTTGCGAATTTAGCAATATTTCCGCTAAATTCAGGCCAATATTCATAAAAATTAATATATAACAATGAGTTAATTAATACTCAGTCAATATAAAGGCATCCCCTCCAAAAATGCTTTTTAGGCGATTTTTATGAGATAAAAATGATGTTAACTATGCCTAAAGAGGCATTTTGGCTCGATCAAACACCTTTTAGAGGCTCTCTAAAGCCCGATATCTTGGTGTTATAAAATTTTGAAGCCCCAAGGCACATACCACGCAAATACCACACAAGTATCGGGCAAGTATC
>JAACDV010000162.1 GCA_009936825.1 Bacteroidota bacterium
CTCGCCGGAAATCCGAAAGGTTGGGGATGAGCTTTGCTACATCCGGTCTAAACCATCTTTTTGCGCGCGCACCATCGCCAGTGCGCCGCGCCGCCGGAGCCACCTTTACGTTGATGGACCGGTTGCCGATGAAATCTATTTTTTCTGATATTGCCGAGGGCGGACAGCTGGCTGATGCAGCTTTATTGCGCGGAGAACTACCCGGTGATCATCTAAAAAACAGGAAATTTTAAGTGCGCTTATCGCCCGCAGCAGCAAGGCGGTTAAGATAGTCTGTCATCAACGCATCTTGACGCTGGGCATAATCATACAACAACGCCCAGCTGAAAATTCCGGTGTCATGACCGTCATCAAACACCAGCCGAATGGCATAATTGCCGACCGGTTCAATGCGGCTGATCTGAACATTCTGTTTGCCAGACGGGGTTGTTTTCTGATCAGCACCATGCCCCTGAACTTCGGCGGAAGGGGATTCAACACGCAACAATTCAGCACTCAACTCCACCATCTCACCTGACGCGAAAGTCAAAGCGAGCATCGTCTTGGCACTGTTCAGGCGAATTTCAGTAGGTGCTGGATGCGCGGCGCTCATAGCCGGTTATCTTTGCCGTCACCAATGCCGCCATCAAGATTCTCCAGATCACGTGCCTCTTCCACCAGCATTACCGGAACACCATTTCTCACCGGAAATGCTTTGGCAAGCTGGCGGCTGATCAATTCTTGATTAACACGATCATAGTCTAGCGGGCCATGCGTTACCGGACAGACCAGCACTTCCAGTAAAACCGGATCGATGGTCGCGGTATTCTCATGATCAGTGTCGTGCGTCATTGCTACCGTCTTCCTCATGAAGCGCCATTTCCATTATTGTCATCAACAAATCTGCTCGGCGCGCGATGCCATCAGCCTCAAGAAGGGCCTGCTTTTCTGCAACACCAAACGGGCAAACCATCGCTAGAGTATTCAGAATCTGATCATCGCCAGACTTTTCAATCTGATCCCAATCGGCATCGAACCCCCGATGCGCAAAATACCGGCGCATTACGGCAAAAATCTTGGCACGGTCAGTGATACCGCCGGAAGAATCGTCAAAATCAGCCAAAAATTCGGACCAACCCACATCAGCAAGACGGTAGCCGCGGTCCGCAAGCTTATAATCATTCAATCGAAAACGGCAGATACCGGTCAGCGCAATCATGAAACGCCCGTCATCGGTTTCCTGAAAATAGCTGATCCGCCCAGCGCATCCGATGCCGAAAAGCTTGCCCTGATCATCGATCGGTTGAACCATACCAAGCAAACGGCCCGGCGCGCTAAGCACATCCTCGATCATCGCAAGATAACGCGGCTCAAAAATATTAAGTGGCAACTGCCCGCCCGGAAGCAGCAATGCGTTTGGCAAGGGGAATATCGGCATCTGTTCAGGCAGAAGATTCGACATCTCATCACTCTTTTTCATTTTTATCTCCAAAATCCCTTAAACCAAGATGCCACACGCTGAGCTAAGTCTAATCTTGCCGTCAAAATTCGCTGTTATGAAAACAACAAGGTTGATAATTTACGCCGCGCCGCAATGACATCGGTGTTTGCCGGGCCAAGCGATGTAAAAAACTCCAAGATCTGGATTCGCGCTGCATCATCATTCCATGTCCGGTCAATGGCGATGGACTCCAGAAGATGCTGCATGGCACCGGCGTGATCCCCAGTTGCGAACAACGCCATGGCCAGCGTGTGGCGCGCATCCAAATCCTTTGGATTAGCCTCAACGGCGGCATTTGCCTGATCAAGATCATCTGCTGATCCGGATGTTTTTTCGGCCAGCTCCAAGGCGGCAATCGCCAGCTTCATTGCCGGATCATTCAAAAAATCATCATTCAGCTGGTCAATAACTTCGCGCGCACCGGCCACATCGCCGGTCCCAACAAGACAGCGCACAACACCGGCCAACGCCGCAACGGATTCAGGCTCGGTGCTCATCACCTGCTGAAACTGCAGCATCGCCGCATCATAATCAGCCGAAGAAAGCGCCGCTTCTGCCACTTCCAGCATCGCCGCGATATCAGGCCCACTGCCGCCCAACGCGGCAATCTTATCCACAAATTCCTTAACCGCCGATTCAGGCTGTGCACCGGCGAACCCATCAACCGGCTTGCCTTCGACAAAACCGTAAACTGTTGGCACTGACTGAACGCGCATTTGCTGGGCAATCTCGGCGTTTTCATCAATATTGATCCGCACCATCCTAACCTTGCCGCCACTAGCGCCAACCACTTTTTCCAAAATCGGGCCAAG
>JAACDV010000163.1 GCA_009936825.1 Bacteroidota bacterium
CATCATTGTCGTTGCCCTTGTCAGGATCATTGTCGTTATTGATGTTCATTTCAGTCATATCTAATTTTGCCGATGTCCAATTTAGCCCGATGTTCAATTTAGCAATTCACCGATTGGCAATATAGCTTACGCGATCATTTACCCTTCAGTTATTTTACGCCTTATATTGTTCTTGAAATAACCATCGAAATCAACTCTTGGCCAAAATTTGAGCTTCTTATTATTGTCGGACGTCAAACAGCCCATGAATAGATATTGGCATTAAACGGGGCGGCAAAAAGGGTCAGAGGAGAAAAAAGTTCGTCTGCGACAAAAAAACCTCTCAAAGGTTCCCTAATCTTGGTGATGATGCCCCACCGATCTCAATTTTTACCTTTTATTCACAGGTAAATAACGAATCGAAAAGGCCCAAAGCATGTATTTAACCCGCTTTTCACCTTTAGAGACGGTTGAATCAAAAGCTAATGGCTTTATGATCTCATCTGGCCCGTACGAAATGTTAGACAGAGATTTTGCTTTAAATATTATATGCCTTAAGTATGGAGTCATGGAGCTTTTTTTGTATGCTGCGTAATGTGAAGATTTTCATGGCTCTACGTGCCGCACGGCGCCGTCTGCGTGGGGCGGCGATGGCGTATTGGCATCTGATAATCATCTTCGCCGCCACTTTTGTAATATCTGCTTCGGCAATCCAGCCAGCCAGTGCTGCAAAATATGCCGCCATCGTTATTGAAGAGCATTCTGGCAAAGTTTTATTTGCCCGCAACGCAGACACCGCGCGCTATCCGGCATCGCTGACCAAAATCATGACGCTTTATCTTCTGTTTGAAGAACTCGAATCTGGCAGGCTCAAGATGAACTCAAAATTGACGGCATCGCGAACGGCGGCCGGCAGATCGCCGTCAAAGCTGTATCTGAAAAATGGTCAGAAAATCACCGTCAAGGATGCAATTTTCGCGCTGATCACCAAATCGGCGAATGACGTGGCAACGGTGGTGGCGGAAAATCTGTCAGGCAGCGAGCGTGCGTTTGGTCAGCGCATGACGCGCAAGGCACGCGCCTTGGGGATGTCGCGGACAATTTTTCGCAATGCGTCCGGCCTGCCGCATTCAAAACAGCGTACAACCGCGCGCGACATGGCCAAACTTGCCACTGCTATCCGCCGAGATTTTCCGCAGTATTTTGAGCTTTTCTCGGTCCGGTCCTTCAACTGGAAGGGCCAGCGGTTCGGCAATCACAACAAGCTTCTGACCAAATATTCAGGCACTGACGGGATCAAGACCGGCTATATCAACGCCTCTGGATTTAATCTGGTGGCAACGGTTGAACGGCATGGGGTGCGGTTGATTGGCGTGGTGTTTGGCGGTCGGTCAAGCAAAAGCCGTGACTCGCACATGATGCAAATCCTCGATCAATCCTTCAAACGCGCGAAACCCGCCGAGATTCTACCGCAGCTCGCCTCGGCCCGCACCAAATCCAAGCCTAGCCTGCCAAAGACCCTGCCCGTGCCGCCGCCGCAACCGGGAACGCTTCCCGTTGCCCCGCCGCCGCGCAAAGTTAAACACCGCAGCATCGACGTTGCATTGGCAGGGGAATCTGGATACCTGAATGCCAAACCGAAACCGCGAGCTGTACACAGCAGCGTTCTTACATCATGGAGCGTTCAGGTCGGCAGCTTTGCCCGGCGCGCCAATGCCCACCGGGCAGCAGCGCAAGCGCGGCGCGTGGCAACCGAGGTTTTGGGGCGAACGCCGGCGCGCCTAACAATGGTCACGCGCGGCAATATTCCGTTATGGCGGGTACGGTTTCACAATTTGGACGAGAATCAGGCGCGGTCTGCCTGCGCCGTATTATTCGCCCAGGGTCGACCCTGCGTTGCGATTGAGGAAGCCGCCAGCCAGTCTGGCTAGGGTGATGACCTTATTCTCTCCTGCCCAATGGGTCATATTTTATCTGGTCGTCCAGATGTGGCAGGTCCGGTCCGGGCGGCCCCCATTTCGGGTGGCTATCAGCAAAAATCTGCCCCGATACCCGCAGCGCGTTGCTGTCATCTAGCGCCCCGGCCGCAACACTCAGCATTGGCCTATTCATAATTTTATACAGCATGTTGGCACCGCATTTCTCGCAAAACCCGCGCTGTGCCCAACTTGAACTGGCGTACCAGCGCGGGCGCGCCTTGCTCAAAAATTCAAAATTGTCCTCAGGAACCGCGGTAGCGCTCCAGCTGCTGCCGGTCAGCCGGCGGCAATCATAACAATGGCAGACGACAATCTGGCGCATTGGCCCCTGCACGCTAAAGCGAATGGCGCCGCAATGACACCCACCTTCAAACTGCATACCCTCGGTTTCTGGAACAAGCTTATGCATAGCTACTCCCCTGATGCCGTTATTTGACGCAGACTGATTTTCACCCTATGCGCAAAAACCATTTGGGCAAAATCCAAATGGATAAAATATCTTTGGTGAAATTATTTTGGGGAGGGCCTTATCGAAAATCTCGGCTGCGCATTCTTGTACCGCGGCGATTGCGGCCAGCCTCTTCATCCAGATGCCGCAAAAATCCGTTCAAATTAAACAACGATTCCGCCACAAAATGTAACACTGATTTTTCGCGCTGAATGCGACCAACGACGCCCAGAATCTGTGATTGAAGCATCGCATCCCGATATGTTTCGGTCAGTTTCGGCCAGATGATGACATTCAACGAATAAAGCCCTGCCTCAAGGGTCACAAACACCGTTCCCTTGGCCGTACCCGGGCGTTGGCGCATAGTTACCAGCCCGGCCAACCGCATCCGCAGACCATTTTGCGCCTGCTCGGCCGCCGCACAATTCTGCCAGCCCGCTGCCGCCAATGGCCGCTCCAGCAACGTGATCGGATGCGCTTTCAAAGACAGACCCAGACTACGATAATCGGCTGCCACCTCTTCCCCGTCGCCAGCCACCGGTAGTGCCACCGGATCTTCAAGGCCGGCAAGATCGTGATGGCGCCGTGTGGCATGCTCAAACAGCGGCAATTCATGCCAACGCTGCTTGGCAAGCGCGCGCACATCCCATCATGCTTGCCGCCGGTTCAAGCCCAGACTGGTAAAACCATCCGCCGCCGCAATCGCCTCCAACGCACGGGCCGAAACATCGGCGCGGCGCATAATATCGGCAAGACTGGTATAGGCAGGCTGGCGGCTGGCGGCAATCCGCTCGCCCTCACCGCTGGCCAGCCCTTTAACCAACCGCAGCCCCAACCGTAAGGCGTGCCGGCTGTCCGGATGATCAGGATCAGATTCCAGCGTACTATTCCAATCAGAATGAGAGACATCGGTAGGGCGAATGGTGATGCCGCTTCGCCGCGCTTCGGCAACCAGCTGTGAAGGCGCATAAAACCCCATCGGCTGGGCGTTTAACAGTGCGCAGATAAACACATCGGGATAATGCCTTTTGATCCAGGCCGAGACATAAACCAGCAACGCAAAACTAGCCGCGTGCGATTCCGGAAACCCATAGGTACCAAAGCCTTCGATCTGACGAAAACACCGCATGGCAAATTCCGCATCATAGCCGCGCTCAATCATGCCGTTGATCATCTTGTCGTGAAACTTGGCAACGTCACCATGCTTTTTAAAGGTCGCCATGGCGCGGCGAAGTTGATCTGCCTCACTGCCGGTAAACCCCGCCCCAACAATGGCAATCTGCATCGCCTGTTCTTGAAAAAGCGGTATGCCAAGGGTGCGCTCCAGCACTTTTCGAAGGTCATCGGATGGATATGTGACCTTTTCCAACCCGGCACGACGGCGCAAATAAGGATGCACCATATCGCCTTGAATCGGGCCCGGACGTACAATCGCCACTTGCACGACCAGATCATGGAAACAGCGTGGTTGCAGACGCGGCAGCATTGACATCTGAGCGCGCGATTCCACCTGAAACACGCCAACCGAGCGGCCCTCGCATAGCATGTCATAGGTTGATGCGTCTTCGGGCGGCACCGACGCCAACGTCAATGACCGGTTATAGTGCTGGCGCAACAACCCAAAGGCGCCACGAATACAGCTGAGCATCCCAAGCGCCAGAACATCGACCTTCAAAAGACCAAGCGCATCAAGATCATCCTTGTCCCATTCGATAACGGTGCGACCTTCCATCGCCGCCGGACTGATCGGACACAGATGATCCAGCCTGCCGCGGGTGATAACAAAACCACCAACATGCTGCGATAAATGTCGCGGAAAACTCTGAATATCGGCTACCAAACGGCGCACCAAAGCAATTCGTCGGTCAGCCGGATTTATTCCAACCGCGCGCAACGCGGCATCATCTGGCCCGCCATCACGCCCCCAGCTTTGCCCCGACAGCACAGTTTGCACATCACTGCTAAGGCCAAACACTTTGGCAACTTCACGAAGCGCACTGCGCGGGCGATAGCTGATCACCGCCGCCGTCAATCCAGCTCGGGTGCGGCCATATTTGGCATAGATATACTGGATCACCTCTGCACGGCGCTCATGCTCAAAATCAACATCTATATCGGGAGGCTCACCGCGCGCCTCGCTGATAAAACGTTCAAATAACGGTTGTGATCGCGCCGGATCAACCATGGTAATACCAAGACAATAACAAACTGCCGAATTGGCCGCCGAGCCGCGCCCCTGACACAAAATGCTGCGGCTGCGGGCAAAGCGAACAATGTCAAACACCGTCAGAAAATAAGGGGCAAATTTCAACTTGGCGATCAGTATCAGTTCGCGCTTCAGACAGTGTTCAACTTGATCGGGGATGCCGTCCGGATACCGATCCCGCGCGCCGCTCCATGTCTGATATTCCAGCTCAGCCATCGCATCACGCCCGCCAGGTGATACCTCATCAGGATATTCATAGGACAGATCGTCCATGGCAAATTTACACGAATCCGCCAGCTCATCAGCATGCCTCAACGCCTGCGGCCAGTGCCGCCAGCGCCGCGCCATTTCTTCGGGAGTCAAAATGTGGCGTTCAGCATTGCGCGACACCAGATTACCCGCCACATCAAGGCGCGTTTTCAGACGGATACAGGTCAGCACATCGGCCAATGGACGCCGCGCCGGAACATTATAAAGCGCATCACCAACCGCCGTCAGCGGCAGATCATGCGCCGCCGCCATGTCAGCAAGAAGCGCCAGCCGCGCATCATCGCCGCCATCACGATAAAGCGCCGCACCCGCAAAAACGGGACCCGCAACCAAATCACAAATTCGGCCAAGCTGCGCTGTATATCCGGCATCGGGATGCATCGGCGGTATAACCAGAAAGACGGTGGTGTCGGTCAATCGCGCCAGATCGGTAAGATGCAGAATAGGAGCCGCCTTGCTGCCGCGCATATTGGCCTCGCTCAGCATCACTGATAAGGCCTCGTACCCCTGCCGATTAACCGGATGGGCAATAATGTCAGGACCATCAGCCGGTCGCAGCCGCACACCGACCACCAGTTTAATTCCGGCTTCACGCGCAGCAACATGCGCCCGCACAATTCCAGCCAGCGAATTAACATCAGCAATGCCGATTGCCTGCCAGCCTAACGCCGCCGCAGTTTCGACCATTTCATGCGGGTGCGCCGCCCCGGCCAGGAAGGTGAAATTGCTATAACATCCCAATAACGCCGAAGCCGGGCTGCTGGCCAATAACGCCGAGGCCGAACTGCTGGCCTGATGTAGTGCGGGCCCCATCAGGCAAAAAACCCGTGCAAGAACCATCGCGACTCCTCACCACGTTCAGGCAACCCTTCGCGGTACACCCAAAAACAGGCGCCATCTTCATCCTGAAGCCGGAAATAATCACGGGTACGCGATCCGGCCGCCGCGTGCCACCATTGGGGGGTAATACGCTCAGGCCCACTGGCACGGGCAATCTTATGAACCCGCGATTGCCAGACAAACTGGGCCGGAGGATGATCAGGGATCAGCGCCACAACCGCCAGCGGCTGGGGATTTGCCAATAGACGAACAGGGCGCGGCGCGGCGGTCAGACAATGCGGGGCGGCATTCATGCTATCATCAAAGCCGGTATTTTCCATATCGGGAAAGGCCATATATTGCGCCGCCTCGGGCTGCCAGCAATTGTTTGCTTTGATATGCAGAACCGCACCATGGCCAAGGCGTGCCACCAACCTGTCAACAAGGCTGGCATGCGTTTCGCTGGCCGAAATACCATCATCAAAACCGACCGACACTGGCGCTTGCGGACTGCATTCATGCGCCTCCATCCACATGCGTTCCAACCCGAATTCAGGGTTAATCGCCTCGCCAGCACCAGCCAAAAGACGACGAAAAGCGACGGCATCACGGCTGGGGCGTGAAAAATGCACATCATGCGCCAGCACTGCCCCATCAAGACGCTGCCAGCCAAGCGCCAACCGCCGCGCCGCCAGCCCATCCTGCTGTAGAATACCCGCCATTTCGTTTGCCAGATGGTCAATCACGGCGCGGATGTTTTCGGGGGCTGCAATCGGTTCAGCAAAACTCTGCAGGGTGAGCAAGGGGCGCGGCGGTGCAATCGGCGTAAAGCTTTCATTGATATGGCCAAGCACCGCATCCAAACGCGCCGTTACAACGCTGCCAAAACGCGCCGCAAGCGGGGCACGCGGCATGCCTAGAATATCACCAATTCGGCGCAGACCCGCCGCTGCCATTGCAGTGCAAATTGTCCCATCCAACCGTAAGGCAGCCAGCGGTAATCCCGCTAGAAGATCAGTTGTTTTCCTGCCCCTATTTCCCGAGATATCAGCCCTGTTTTCCCCTATATGAGAGGGCGCATTTGCATAGCGCTGTTGCGCCGTTCCGTACCGTGCCAGCGCCCAAGCCGCAGCACAGGTCGGTGCCACCGCCAACCTGACCGTCAATCCAGCCCGGCGCAACCGGCGCGCCATATTGGCCAGCAAAGGGCGCAATCCGCCCTGCAAATGCGCGGCGCCGGCCACATCCAGCCAAATTCCGTTGCCATCATGCGCAACCGCTGCCCCCCCGCCATTGGAGTCGGCCGGAGCAGGTGCGGTCAGCGGACAATAGCGCCGCGCCCAGCGCGCCAGATGCAGCAGATCATCACGGTCCGCCTGATGGTCACTATCACGCGAGATTAAATCAGGACATAGGGCACGCGCATCAGCAAGCCGCATGCCCTCACGCAGCCCGCGGCGATGCGCGTAACGACAGAGCGAATCAACCATATCCGCCCCTTGCCACTTACGAGCCAGCACCAGTGGCTGGTCAAACGATGCGCCGGACTGATTATCTGTCCGGCGCACGCGCTCGGCTGCCAGATACGGAAACCAGCAATGAATGATCACACGCTGCATAGCAGGCATTATCCGGCATCCAGATGTTGAATTTCCTGAGTTTGATTCTTGAGACCGCTGTTCTGGTACCCTTCCGGACTTCGGTCTTTTTGACTTTTGTTCCGGACAACCCGTAACGGTAGGAGTCCATCTTGCCAAAGCCCATCTTGTTGGCGCCCATCTTGTTGGTGCCCGTCTTGTTGGCGCCCATCTTGTTGGCGCCCGTCTTGTTGGCGCCCGTCTTGTTGGCGCCCATCTTGTAGAGGGCAGGCGCGAAACTGGCTGCCAAGCGATTCCCATAGCAATCCGGTTGTATGCGCCCGTCCGCCCCGTGCATGGTTTAGCTCAACATTCCAGACAGGATACCACGGACGGTTGGCCGTAGCTGCCTTACTCGAACTAGCCCTAAGATCTGAATTAGCATGAGGAACGGACTGAACCGGGCGCGCAGGGGCAACCCGCCACTGGCTGTCAAAACCGGACGCCGCCACTGGCCATCCCAAAAGAAAACCGGTGGTACCGCTGGATTCCGCCGCCAGTTGGGCGCGCCTAGCCAACCGTGCCCAATAGTCCGATGATTGATTAATCCCGTCATATTCGACAACAACCGCGGCCAAGCCTTCGGTTCGCAAAATATCTTCAAGCGACGCAAGACGAGCAGCCGGACTAGGTGCATCAACAATCAACAGCCGCGCCGGATCAAGCCCCAGCGCCGCCAAACCAGGGGCATAAAGCATTCCCGATGCCCCCAGTGCCGCCGCCGGACACCAGACAATTGGCCCGTCACGCTGGGCCAGCAAACGGCGCAACACAGCCACAACAAAACCAATCATTGCGCCATCATGACCGGGCCGCCCGCAGATCATATGAACACGCCCAAGCGCCAGCCCGCCAGCCAGCGCCGCATCAAGCGCACTGACGCCAAACGGCAAACGTGCTGTGGCCATCTGGCCGCCGATTCGCGCTACATCACGGCGCAGCTGATGAAAATCTGTTTGCCGGAGCGCATGTTCACCGCTGCTTTGAG
>JAACDV010000164.1 GCA_009936825.1 Bacteroidota bacterium
CCCGAATTCTTGGTACAAAAGACCCGAATTCTTGGTACAAAAAAGACGTCTTCGGTTCTAATTTATTACTATCTCTGATAGCGTCTTTGGGTAGATTAACGTGACGCTGGATGGTTTTTGGTTTACCGGAGCTTGTCGTGCGGGGTTTATCAGGGGTCGGCAACGGAACAGGAAAAACTCCCGCCGAAGAGCAGATTATGGTGTCTGTTTTGCGTAACGTTATGGATCGCCGGAAGGGGCGTCCTGCTTTAATCAGGTGAGTTGAAATGGCGACAGAACAGCCAGACCGTGGAATGCGCGGGCTTCCGGGCGGCAAGCCCCGTTATTCGGCCTTCGCGATTGCCAAAAAGGCACGGGGATATCATCAGGACTGGCAACGTGCATGGCGCGATGCCGCCCCGCAAGACGAATATGACGCCGTTATTATTGGCGGCGGCGGACATGGGCTGGCTACTGCCTATTATCTGGCGGCGGTGCATGGCATTAACCGGGTTGCTGTTGTTGAAAAAGGGTGGCTTGGCGGCGGAAATACGGGCCGCAACACAACGATTATCCGATCAAATTATCTGTGGGATGAGTCGGCAGCGATATACGAGCATGCGCTGAAATTATGGGAAGGCATGTCGCAGGATCTGAACTTTAATGTGATGTTCAGCCAGCGCGGGGTTCTGACGATTGCGCATTCCGAGCATGAGCTTCGCGAGATGTCACGCCGCGTCCATGCAATCCGGTTAAACGGTATCGATTCCGACGTTCTAGGACCCGACGAAATCAAGAAATTTGTTCCCATAATTAATACTGATCAGTCGCTGCGCTATCCGGTTATGGGCGGGTTCTTGCAGAAACGCGGTGGTACCGCCCGCCATGATGCGGTCGCGTGGGGGTATGCGCGCGCCGCCGATGATCTTGGCGTTGATATCATCCAGAATTGTGAGGTTACGGGCCTGCGCCGAAGTGGGCGACGCCTTGTTGGAATTGAAACCACGCGCGGCTTTATCAAAACACGCAAGGTTGGCTGCGTAGTTGCGGGTCATTCCAGTCTTATCGCCGGAATGGTTGATATCCGTCTGCCGCTGGCTAGCCGCCCGTTACAGGCGCTGGTATCAGAGCCGATCAAGCCGATCCTTGATACGGTGATCATGTCGAACGCAGTGCATATGTATATCAGCCAATCGGATAAGGGCGAGATGGTGCTTGGCGCCGGTGTCGATAAATATAACTCCTATGCCCAGCGCGGATCGTTCCCCGTTCCAGAACACATGATCGCCGCTGCGGTTGAGCTGTTTCCAGTGCTTTCGCGCCTGCGGATGCTGCGCCATTGGGGCGGTATTGTGGACACCTGCCCCGATGCTTCGCCCCTTATCTCTAAAACCGATATCGAAGGGCTCTATTTTAATTGCGGATGGGGTACGGGAGGCTTTAAGGCAACGCCGGGATCAGGGCATGTTTTTGCTGATCTGATTGCCAATGACCGGCCCAACTACATTGCTGCACCCTATGCACTTAGCCGGTTTGAAACCGGGCTTCTGATTGATGAGCATGGCGCTGCTGGCGTCGCGCATTAATGACGGCGAGGAAAATTCAAAGATGCTGTTAATCACCTGCCCGCATTGCGGACCGCGCGAAGAAAGCGAATTCACCTGTGGCGGTGAGGCGCATATTGCCCGACCGCTGGCCGAAAATACGTTAAACGATACCGAATTTGCCGATTATCTTTTTCTGCGAGATAATCCCAAAGGGGTATTTTTGGAACGCTGGCGACATGCTAGCGGATGCCGCCGCTGGTTCAATATGGCGCGCGATACCATCAGCCATGCAATCATTGAAATCTACCCGATGGGCGCATTGCCAGAATCTGTGTCTGGAAAGACCGCCCACAAAGATAGCTGGCGGCGCGCCACCCCTGCCGAGGCCGCAGCAAAGCCCACCGCTAAAGCGGCGAAACCTGTTCGCAAAGGCAATTCTAAGACGGGTAATTCTGAGAAAAATGGTGTTGGTACACGCCAGAAAAAGAAGGATTAGAGGTCATGGCCATCTTTTTCAAAAAAGCCATCACCCCGCAGCTCGCGCGCTTAAATTCAGGCGGGCGCATTGATCGCAGCGCACCGATCAGCTTTACCTTTGATTCTCGCAGCTATGAGGGGTTTGCCGGTGACACGCTAGCATCAGCCCTGCTTGCCAACAATGTTCACCTTGTTGGGCGCTCGTTCAAATATCACCGTCCGCGGGGTATTCTGGCGGCAGGGTCCGAAGAGCCGAATGCGCTGGTCCGGGTTGGCCGCGGCGCTTATGCCGAGCCAAATTTGCGCGCTACACAGGTTGAGCTCTATGACGGACTTTATGCCGAGAGCCAGAACCGCTTTCCATCGCTGAAATTTGATATCGGCGCGGTGAATTCGCTACTGCATCGGTTTTTTCCTGCTGGTTTTTATTACAAGACCTTTATGTGGCCGGCCTCGATGTGGATGAAATATGAGCATGTGATCCGAAACGCTGCCGGGCTTGGCCGGGTTGCTGACGATCACAATGATCCGGATCGGTATGAAAAAACCAATGCGCATTGCGATATTCTGATTGCGGGAGGCGGCGCTGCCGGACTGATGGCGGCCTTGGTTGCAGGGCGCAGCGGGGCGCGCGTTATTCTGGCGGATGAGCAGAATGAATTTGGCGGCTGGCTGTTGAGCGAGGCCGATATAAAGCTGGATGGCAATGCTCCGTGCGACTGGGTGGCGGCAGTCATTGCCGAGCTGAAATCCATGCCTGAAGTTACCTTACTGACCCGCACCACGGTCTTTGGCTATATGGACCATAATTATCTGACGCTGGTGGAACGTGTGAGCGATCATATGGCATCGCGGCCAGCCCATCTGCCGCGCCAACGTATGTGGAAAGTTCGCGCGCATCAGGTTGTTTTGGCACAGGGTGCGCATGAGCGCCCGCTGGTTTTTGCTGGAAATGATTTGCCGGGCGTCATGTTGGCAGGATCAGCGCGCAGCTTTGTCACACGCTTTGGCGTGGTTCCGGGAAACCGCTGCATTGTTTTCACGAATAATGATGATGCCTACCGCACGGCACTGGCGTTGAACGCAAATGGCGGGCATGTGACGATCGTCGATCTTCGGCGCAATCTTCGCGGACCGCTAATCAACGCAGCCAAAGACGCTGGTATCGCGGTGATGAGCGGACATGCTGTAACGTTGGCCGTTGGCACCCACCGGATTGCCCGCGTTGAAGTCGCCCCCGTCAATGAAGGCGGAAGTGAAGTGCTGGATGATCCGATTCATTTGGATTGTGATTTGCTGGCAATGTCGGGCGGCCTGACACCGGCTGTTCATTTACACTCTCAGGCTGGCGGCAAACTTGGCTGGGATGAACGCCTGCTGATTTTCAAACCAACAGAGACGCAAGCGGCCAATTTCTGCGCCGGCGCTGGTAATGGCGTCTTTGACCTTGGTGAGGCGATGGCGGATGGCCTGCGCGCCGGACTTGCCGCGATCGCTGCAACCGACCCCGAAGGCACCGAAAATATCGTGCCCGGGCCTGAACTACCAAAGTCTGGGCCTGAGTTACCAAA
>JAACDV010000021.1 GCA_009936825.1 Bacteroidota bacterium
ACAAAGCCCCCATGTGGAAATCCTGTCGTGTGCTAGATCAATATCCAAATAGGAAATGCCCCCACCATGAACCATAACATCGGGACACAAGAGCTTTTGAACGCCATCGGCGGCACGCCTCTGATCAGGCTGCGCGCCGTCTCTCGGGCAACCGGATGCGATATCTATGGCAAGGCTGAATTCATGAATCCGGGCGGATCGGTCAAGGACAGAGCAGCATTGGCGATCATTGAAGAGGCTGAGGCCGACGGCTCGTTGATGCCCGGCGGAATAATTGTGGAAGGTACGGCGGGTAATACCGGCATCGGATTGACCATGGTCGGCAATGCAAAAGGGTATAAATCAATCATCGTGATGCCTGAAACGCAAAGCCAGGAAAAGAAAGATGCTTTGCGGGTTTTTGGCGCAGATGTTCGCCTTGTACCGGCAAAACCTTACAAAGATCCCGGAAATTATGTTCGGTATTCCGAGCGCCTTGCAACCGAGCTGGCGGACGAGCTTGGCGGCGGTGTTATCTGGGCAAATCAGTTCGACAATACGGCCAATATGCTGGGGCATTATCGCTCCACAGGTCCAGAAATATGGCGCCAAACCGACGGTAAGATTGACGGATTCATTTGCTCGGTAGGGTCTGGCGGAACAATCGCTGGGGTTGGCAAATATCTAAAAGAACAAAACCCTGACATTCGCATCGGGCTGGCAGACCCGCACGGATCGGCGCTTTTTGGGCATTACAAACATGGCGAGCTAAAGGCTGAAGGCGACTCGATTTCGGAAGGCATTGGTCAGGGCCGTATTACGGCGAATCTTGCCCTAGCCCCGATTGACACCGCTTTTCGGCTGGCTGATGTCGACGCGCTACCGCTTATCTATGATCTGATGCGGCATGAGGGGCTCTATCTCGGCGGCTCTACTGCGATTAATGTCGCTGGCGCGGTTGAGTTGGCGCGCGAACTTGGTCCCGGGCATACCATCGTCACTATTTTGTGTGATAGTGGGGCCCGATATCAGTCAAAGGTATGGAACCCGGAATTTTTACGCTCAAAAGACCTTCCGGTTCCGGCTTGGTTGGAGGCATAAATTTTGGAACATCCACTCGTTTCAGCCAACTGGCTACAGGATAATCTTAAAAACACCCGTGTTCTGGACGCCAGCTATCACCTGCCCGACGTTAAGCGTGATGCGAACGCCGAGTTTGAGGCAGCGCATATTCCGGGGGCCATGCGCTTTGACATTGATGCAATCGCTGACCGGCACAGCCCATTGCCGCATATGCTACCCCATCCGGATGATTTTACCGCAGCGATGCAGGCGCTAGGGTTGAACGCTGGCGATCACGTTGTTTTTTATGATGATTCGGACGTTAAATCTGCGGCGCGCGGGTGGTGGATGATGCATTTATTTGGTCATACCAACGCCTCGGTTCTGGATGGTGGGCTGGCCGCATGGCGCACGATTGACGGGGCAATGGAAAAGGCAGCCGGAAATGCCGCCTCTCCGCTGGAAAGAGGAAACTTCACGGCAAGCCCCGCTAAAGGAATGGGGGTAACTGATTTTACCGCGCTTCTGGGCGTCGTTAGATCTAACAATTCGGGTCAGGTTTTAGATGCGCGCGGTGCGGCGCGGTTTGCCGGATCAGCCCCTGAACCCAGAGCCGGGCTTCGTGCAGGACATATCCCGGGATCACGCAATTTGCCCTTTAATAAGCTGTTTCGCGAAGATGGCATGTTTCATGATCCCGAAACCCTAAAATCCTTGTTTGCCGAGGCCGGGATTGATGTTGCCAAACCGGTGACAGCCACTTGCGGGTCGGGTGTTACGGCCTGTGTTCTAGCCATGGGGCTAAGGCTGGTCGGCAATAAGGATACAGTTGTCTATGATGGATCATGGACCGAATGGGGAGCAAGCGATGCCCCTATCGCCGCCGGTGATGCCGATAGTTAGCCCCGGCCCTATCCCATGATTCTATTTCATCGTATCGGGCTAACAATAATTCTGGTTAATGGTCGAGAATCTGGCTGAGGAACAGCTTTGTTCGCTCACCCTTTGGATGTTTGAAGAAGGATTCGGGATCATTTTCCTCGATGATTTCACCTTCATCCATAAAGATCACGCGGTTTGCAACCTTGCGGGCAAAGCCCATTTCGTGGGTAACAACGACCATCGTCATGCCATCTTGGGCAAGCTCGATCATTACATCCAGCACTTCTTTGATCATTTCTGGATCGAGGGCTCAGGTGGGCTCATCGAATAACATAATTTTCGGGCGCATACACAACGCGCGGGCAATCGCCACACGCTGCTGCTGTCCACCGGAAAGCTGGCCCGGATATTTCAATGCCTGTTCGGGAATTTTCACGCGCTCAAGATATTGCATGGCAATCTCTTCAGCCTCTCTGCGCGGCATTTTGCGAACCCAGATCGGGGCCAATACACAGTTTTCGAGAATTGTCAGATGCGGAAACAGGTTAAAGCTCTGAAACACCATGCCGACGTCGGAGCGGATTGTCTCAATGTCTTTCAGATCATTGGTCAGCTCGGTCCCATTAACATTGATGATGCCCTGCTGATGCTCTTCCAGCCGGTTTATGCAGCGGATCAAGGTCGATTTGCCGGAACCCGAAGGCCCGCAAATAACGATTTTTTCACCTTGCGCCACCTCTAGATCAATGTCTTTGAGCGCATGAAAACTGCCAAACCATTTATGCATCGATTCAATGCGGATAACAGTATCGCCGGTAGGCTGGGTTTTTGTTTGTGGTGCCATAATCTTGCGGACCTATTTTTTCTGGAACTTGTTTTCGGTATCAAGCTTGCGCTCAAGATAACTGGAATAAAGGCTCATGCCGTAGCAGCAGAAGAAGAACAAAATCGCAATGAAGATATAAGCCTCACGCTGCAGGCCGATCCATTTTACATCGGTAAGCGCGGCGCGCCCCATGCCAAGAAGATCAAACATGCCAATCACCAGCACCAGTGTGGTGTCTTTGAACAAGCCGATGAAGGTGTTCACGATGCCGGGAATGGAAATTTTGAGAACCTGCGGCATGACGATCAGATACATCGTCTTCCAGTAGGACAGGCCGGCAGCATTCGCCGCCTCAATCTGGCCCTTTGGAATTCCGGCCAGCCCGCCTCTGATAACTTCAGCCATATAGGCCGATGCAAACAGGGAAACCATGATAAGAACGCGCACCAGAAGATCGAACGTAGTGCCGGGTGGCAGGAAATAATTCAACATGGTCGAGGCGATGAACAGCAGTGCTATCAACGGTACGCCGCGGATAAATTCGATAAAAACCACACACAGGATTTTGATTATCGGCAGCCGCGATGCGCGGCCCAACGCCAGGATAATTCCAGCCGGAAGCGAAAAGGCGATTCCCGTTACACCAATCAGCAGCGTCAATGCCAACCCGCCAATATCAAGCGAATTGACCGGCGGCAGTAAAAACCATCCAAACACCAGCCATCCCCCAACAAACGGGTAAATGGCGGTAAACCAGAACAGATATTTCCGTCCGGGAACACGGTCAAACAGGACCGGTGCCAGTGCTACAATCAACAACACACAGGCAAGGTTGATCCGCCAAATTTCCGAATTTGGATAAAAACCATACAGCAACTGCTTCATCCGAACCGAGACAAAGGCCCAACACGCACCGCCGGCCGGGGTTTCCATAGCTGCCCAGCATTCGTCGCGGCTATTCGCGCTCCAGACAGCATTGACGAATGACCATTCAATCAGGCCCGGAAGCAGGCTGTAGATAATGTAAAACCCCAGCAAGGTCAGAATGGTATCGGTCGGCGTTGCAAACAGATTGCGGCGCAACCAGCCAATAACCCCCACCTCGGTTGGAGGGGGCGGCAGATCAGGGTGCGTGCCGGGCGTATAAGATTTACGCTGTGCCATCCTAGCGCCCTTTCAACTTCAATTTGAGGTTGAGCAAATTCATCCCGGTCGAAATCATCAACGACATCACCAGATACATGGCAAGAACGATGAACATTGTCTCAACCTCTTTGCCGGTCTGCATCAACGAAATGCCGCCAATCGTGGCAACAATATCGAAATAGCCAATAGCAATGGCAAGGGACGAGTTCTTGGTGAGGTTCAGATAATTGCTGGTCAACGGCGGAATGATCAACGGTAGTGCCTGCGGAATAATCGCCAACTGCAAGGTGCGGTTTGACGACAACCCCAACGCATAAGCAGCCTCACGCTGGCCCTTATGGATCGCCAGAATGCCGCCGCGAACAATCTCGGCAATGAAACAGGCGGTGTAATAAGACAGGGCCAGCCACAGCGCCAGATATTCGGGCTTTAGCGCTACCCCGCCCTTAAAGTTAAACCCTTTTAACGCGGGGTAATTTAACGTGATCGGGCCGCCCATGATAAAAAATGCCACTACAGGCGCGGCGATGATCAACCCCACCGAAGTCCAGAAAACGGGGAAAATCTGTCCGGTTTCACGCTGGCGCTTCTTTGCCCAACGGTAAACCAGATAGCTGGCAATAATGGCGGCAAAAAAGGCCCCGATGACAATGCCGGACCCCTCACCTAGAACAGGTTTTGGCACATATAATCCGCGATTGCTCAAAAACACCGAGCCCATAAATTCTATGGATTGCTTGGGCCGCGGTAGAATATGAATAATCACCCCATACAGAAAAAGGATGTGCAGCAAAACCGGGATATTCCGGTTGAATTCAACGAAAATTTGCGACAGACGGCTGATCAGAAAATTGCGCGATAACCGCATCACCCCAAGGGTAAATCCCAAAATGGTGGCCAGAATAACACCGCTGACGGCAACAAGAAGCGTGTTCGTGAGGCCAACCATTGCAGCCCTGAAATGCGTCTTCGTCGGGTCATAATCCACAAAGGGCTGGAAGGTAATGTCGTAATTGGCAGGTGCCAGAAGGAAATTAAAGGACACTTCCTTGCCAATCGCATGAAGATTTTCCAGCAGGTTCACGCCAATCTGAAACACCAGAAAACAAATAAGAAGCACCACAGTAATCTGCGTGACCACCGAACGAATTCCCCGGTTATATAAGATCCGGCGAGCCAGACTACGGTCGCGCGGCGCGCCATCGGCCGTGGTGGTATCTGATATTTGAGAGGCGTCAGACGACATAATTTTAAGTACCGATTACAATTACTTATTAAGCAGTTCCCACCCAACTTATGAGGCTAATATGTGCGGCTGGAAAGAAAGGGAGTCCTGATATAAATCGGCACTGCGAGACCCCCCGCAGTGCCTGTTTTTGATATTCAAAGTGCGCCTAGTTGAATGGCGGTGAGTACATCAGTCCACCGTCGGTCCACTGCGCATTCAGACCACGATCAAGTGCCAGCGGTGTTTCTGAGCCGATGTGGCGTGCGAAGATTTCGCCATAGTTACCAACCTGCTTGATCACGCGCTTTGCCCAATCAGCGTCAAGGCCGAGTTCTGCACCCTGATTGCCTTCAATACCAAGCAGACGCTTGATTTGCGGGTTCTTCGTGTCGGCGTTGAACGACTCAACATTGGCAGACGTAATCCCCATTTCTTCAGCGGCGATTGTTGCATAAAGGATCCAGCGAACAACGTCGGCCCATGCGTCATCACCCTGACGAACTGCCGGTCCAAGCGGCTCTTTAGAGATGATCTCTGGCAAAATTACGAATTCTGCCGGATTGGTCAGACCTGTACGCTGGGCTGCAAGCGCAGAAGCGTCAGTTGTCAGCGCATCACAGCGACCTGCGTCAAGACCTTCACGTGTCTCATCGGATGTGCTGCCCGGGATTGCTTCGTATGTCATGCCGTTAGACCGGAAATAGTCAGCCATGTTCAACTCGGTAGTTGTACCGGTCTGCACACAAATTGACGCCCCATCAAGATCAAGGACGGAATCGACACCCAGTGATTTATTCACCATAAAGCCCTGACCGTCATAATAGTTCACGCCAAGGAACGTCAGCTTAATGCCGACGTCACGGCTGAAGGTAATGGTGGTCACGCGATACAGCAGATCACCTTCACCTGAATTCAGCAGTGTGAAGCGGTTTGACCCTGTTGCCGGAACGGCCCGCCACTTTTCTGAATCACCCAGAACTGCGGCAGCTGTAGCACGGCAAAAGTCAACGTCAAAGCCGGTCCAAACAGCGTTATCATCAGGGTTTGAAAACCCTGCGAGGCCTGTTGTTACGATGCAATTAAGCGAACCACGCGCTTGTACATCTTCTAAAGTGCCAGCCTGTGCTGAGCCGACCAGTGCGGCTGTAGCAAGACCAACGAATGCATAGACGAATTTTTTCATCTCAATATTCCCTACTTTATAAAAGTCATGATTAGCCGTGTTTGGCTGCCTGCTTGCGCGCGGCAACCCTACACACCTCAAAAAGTCGAAAAGGTCAACAAATTGATAACAACATTCTAGGGTAATTGAAAGTTCTATATGATTATTAATGTCTAAAATGATCAATTCTGGCGGAGCTAGGACATTATATTTCAAAGTATGGTGTTTTTTACACATAAAAATACAAAAATGAAAAAAACGAATCAGGGATAAGTATTTGCCCAAATTCGGGTATCCACTTCAAAAATCTCCCAAAATTCTCCTAAAATTCTCCCAAAAATCTCCTCTATGGCCTCTCTCCTAACACCCCCTCCAAAAACGAGGATTTGTTGGAGACGTAATCATGCTCGC
>JAACDV010000022.1 GCA_009936825.1 Bacteroidota bacterium
AGTGGTGCCCGGGGGCGGACTCGAACCACCGACACGCGGATTTTCAGTCCGCTGCTCTACCAACTGAGCTACCCGGGCAAATAGATCCTATCCACATCACGCCCTTTTGGAGCGGCAGCTTGGACCGTCAAGGGGCATAGCCCTTGCGCGGCGCGCTGTCCAGCCCTTAGACGCTGCAAAAATCTGCAATATCTACACGCACACGACGGTTCAACCGGCAGGGGGCTTTAGCCGCGGCGTGGCCCCGTCCGGGCGACGCCAATCCAGCGTTGCAAAGCCCGCACACCCCTCGCAATGGCTGGTCCAGTCTTCATGCAAAATATGGCAGCTGGTGCATTGCCACCGCCGGGGACGCGGCGCATCGCCAGCCATTCTCAAGGCCGATGTTGCAGCGCCGGAATCATCATCAAGATCGGCCAGCCTTGCCACGAACCGCCAGCAGGCCGCATCGCGCTGATCATCGGGAATTTCGCCAAGAAGCCGCTTTGCCTCGCCAACCCACCCGCAATCAAGTGCTGCCCCGGCAACAACGCGGCGAGCCTCATGACCCGGAGCTTCGGCGCCGGGAATAAGGCGGATCAGGCGTGAGACAAAATTGCCATCAGTCACCTTCCAGACTATTTTAAGCCGCGCAGCAATGGCATCGTGCGGCATACTGCGAAATGCTGTTTCCAAAGGCTTTACAGCTTTTCGCGGGCTTCGTGCAGCAATCTGAAGATCGGCAAGACATAGCGCCGCCGGCCAAAATTCTGGCCATGCCGCCAACGCCGCCACCATGCCCTTTATCACCTGTGTACGGCGCTGCGGCCCCGCCGCCATAATGGCCTCTATCAAGTCTGCGCTCACATCAGGGCCAGCCTTTGTATGAAGAATGGCATTCTTGTCCGGATTGGGACTGAATCCATCTAGTGCGTCAAGATACAGCAACGCCGCCTTTTGGCGGGCCAGCAATACATCAGGCGCATCATCCGCTGCTGCGACAACATTAAGTGCTGGCAGGGCTGCGCGCCAGTTTTCACGCTGGGCCTCCAATACCAGAACTTGACGGGCAGCAAGCGCCGATTTCGGACGAAGGTCAAACGCGGTTTGTGCAGCCACCAATGCATCGGCGCTGCGATCATCTTCCAGCGCTAACCGAGCCAGCCCAATATACCCCAGACACGCGGTATCCTTATCCTTTGTCAACGAGGTGAAATAGCGACTTGCCGCGTGACTATCCCCGGATAAATGCGCCGCCTGTGCCGATAATAAATCGGTAAGCTGGGGTGCGGATAAAAGCCGTTGCGCCCGGGCCGCTTGGCGCCTCGCCTCATCCGGCTCACCTGCGGAGACCGCCATTAGACCAAGAGCCAACGCACGGTGCCCGGTTACCGTACGCCGCCGGTTCAGATTGCGCCCCATCCACGCCGGTAAATCCAGAAGGCCGCGAAATAACCTATCCGCGAAAATCAACGTCAATACCAGCACCACAAGAATGGCAACGCCAAAGCTGGTCCGCATTTCCATTTGCCAGCCAAGCCATTCAAGACGCAGCACGCCAGGCTGTGCAGCAAGCCAACTGGACAGCGCGCCTGCAAGCAAAACAAGAAAAATAAGTCCGACAAGACGCCCAAACATCAGCTATCACCTCCGGCGGGCTGAGTGCTTTCTGGCTGTACTGATTGATTTTTGCTTATGGTTGAGGACAGGGCTGAAGTTAAAACCGAAGTCAAACTAGATGTTAAGGCGGCAAGCTGTGCATCTAACGCCAGTCGTTGGCCCGCCTGTACACGCCAAAGATTCCATGATGCGGCGGCTGGCGCGTCATCTGAAGGTACGTTGGTCATCGCCGCCGCCAAATCGCCGTCCCTTATCGCCGCGATAAAATCAGCAGGGGCTGTGGTCAATTTTGGCGACGGAGACCCATTGGCAGCTATAGGCGGCGTTTCAAGGGATGCGTCGTCTGGCGAGATAGGATCGACAGGCCGCAGATTGACAAAATTCGCCAGCCGATTGGTGATCGCCGCCAGCCAGCCCGCACCCGAGCTGGCGTCATCGATATCATCCGCATTGCGTGAATTGCCTGAATTGCCTGAGTTTCCTAAATCGGAGGAATTGTTGGAACTTGTATCTTCGGCAATCCTCTTGAATATCATTGTTTGCGCGTCTGTTAGCAGCGCCATCGTGCTTGGCGGCCGAGCCTGAATGAGAGCAGTAAGCGCGGCAAGATCATCCTGTGCAAAAATATCGCCGGAACCGATATCACCTCCAGCGGCCTGCAAATCTTGCAAAACCGGCAGCCATTTCGTCAGATTACGCCCTCGCAGATTTTCTGCCGTCATCGCAGTAATCACGCTTAACCCGGCCTGTATCGTTAGTAACGCAGCGTCGCTATTTGTCACCGCCTCTAGATTGACAGCATCAGAGGCAATCATATTCTCCAGGCCAGATAGGCGTGCATCGAGCAAAGCAAGGCGTTCGTCCAACGCGGCAATAACAGTGCCCGGATTGGACGGCAGCACCTGCTTCAACTGGCCAAAATCATCAGCAAAACCAGTCAGCAAATCACGGTCTGCCGCCACCGATGTCTCCAGATCAGCCACGCGTGCATCAAGCGCACCGGTGGACGCGGTCAATGCGGCTAGGGCTGAACGGTTGGCATCAACGCGCTGGCCCTGCAAAAGATACCCGGCCGCTGACAAGGCAATTGCCGCCAGCGCCAGCGCCAGCGCGGCCCCAGGCAAAATCTTCTTCGAGGAGCCGTTATTCACTAACCCACCCTTCGGTTTATTTGATGTCCCGTCTGAGCCATCATGCCCGTCCACATCTTCTTGCTGGCTGTCATGGTGCTGAGCACCGCGTTCATGCGCAACACCTTCGATAACAGTATCCAGCCCGGCGTCTGCTTTATTAACCGGTCCAGCCTGGAACTCAGTACCAGACTGGGACTTTTTAGACGAGTCCGGGGAGTTTTTTTTCCGAGATGTCATGATCTATTATCTGACCTAAATACTGACCTTAATGCGGCGGTGCTGTGGTTTGAGACAGCCCAACCTATCACGCCTAACTGTAGCGCCCAAATATGTCACCTAAACATCAGGCCCACTTGGCCCGCCGATGATAGACCAAACTTGCAATGGCTAAAAGCCGCGCGCGCGTTGGACGTTTTGCGGTGAAAATCTGGCGCCAGCCCTCACCCGCGGCGGCGGCGATCGAATCACTGCCAGCAATGATCATTATTTCCGGGCGGCAATGATCCATACCATTCTCGGCCAGTTGCTGGCAAAACAACTCCGCCGAGCGTGGCGACATCAGAATAACCGCTAAAATACGGCCATAAGCAAGGGCATCAAGAACCGCGTCGGGAAGCCTGCCAACTGGCTGCATCCGGTAAACAGGGCGCATAATTACCTTAAAGTCAGGAGCCAAGGCTGCCGCCATATCAAAACTACGGTCCTTTGCAGCTGGCCAGAATAACGGCGCCGGATTGCCCTCCATCTTGCGCCGGATTGCCGGTACCAGACCAGCACCGCCGCCTTGGCCGATAACAGGGTTGGCAAATCCAGCCGCCATTGCCGCACGCGCGGTTGCGTGCCCGACCGCAAAAACCGGCAGTTTGGCCCAGTTGGTTCCACCAAGATCAGCACTATTGAGGGCGTCCACTAGGCCGGACACCGCATGACGGCTGGTGAACACCAGACCGCCAAGTTGCGACGGATGCGGTATATCGATGGCGGGGTCGTCTGAAGCCGGATCACCTGAATTCGGTATCGTGACCGACTTCATCAGCGGGCCCGCGAGTCCAGGTACCGAACGGCGATCCAGCGCTGCAACATCAAGACTGCAATCAGGTTCAGGTCGGACCGTCAGAACGAAAGGTGCCATTCAAGCTCTCCTGAATTACGCCGCCCATAAACCCGGCTTAGAATGCCCCGGCTAGGCCAGAGACTTGCTAGGC
>JAACDV010000165.1 GCA_009936825.1 Bacteroidota bacterium
AATTCAAAAATCTGGTCTTACTCTTCAATTCAAAAATCTGGGGCCCAATAATATGGGGCTAAACTCTCTTCATATTCCCTTCGAAGGCAGAATGCCGCCCTCCCCCCGTCCAGCAAGGTCAATCAGGATCGACGCCGACAATCCCCATATATGATGCTGATCATGATTAATTAAAGATACATCACGCGGTGTGCCATTACGAAGAAAAGTTTCGCGGCCATGACGTGTCGGATCAAGCAGCGGCGCAAGAGGCAGAATAAGAATTTCCGCCACTTCGTCAGGTGCGGCGATCAAGTCGATGTTTGGTGCAACGAGACCAACAATGGGCTGCACAATAAATCCGGCCGGGCTGACCACCGTATTCAACCCCCCGATAATTTCAACCTGATCACGCGGCAGTGCCCCCTCTTCACCAGCTTCACGAAGCGCAGTGTCAATCAGACTAGAATCGCTGCCTTCAACCTTGCCGCCCGGAAAGCTGATCTGACCAGCATGATGAGCTAGATGATGCGCGCGTTCGGTCATAATCACCTGCCAGCCATCATCCCCAGCAATAAGCCCGACCAGAACCGCAGATGGACGCCCAGCCTCGGCATTTAGGCGCACAGGGATCGGGTTAAGTTTTTCAGGGATAATAGGTAGATTTGCCGAATTCATAAGTCGCCCCTTTCTAGCGGAAAAAATGTACCCTCGCTCCATACGCCAAAGACACCTTGCGGGCCTTCGACACTAATCTTGGCAAGCTCATAAAACACCGGACGGTCAACCCGCGCCTCCAGACCATCGCGGATTAGAACATACGGGCGAAGATTTTCACCGGCGTCTGGCCCGGTGGCAGAATCGGAAATAGGGCGCTTTGTCGACCTGGCCGAGATATCCATACGGAGCGGGCACGCAGCCGACAGAATCACCTCATCACCGACGTTCGTTACAAACCGCAACCGCTGGGTGGGAGCAGTCGGACCAGTAGCATCAAAATCACCCTCATCACGCGACATCGAGACAATAACAAACGGCGCATCCTCCACGGTAATTCGCCCGCGTTCTACCGGAGTCACCAGCCAATAGCTGCCATCTTCCTCACGGCGGAGAACCGTTGCAAATAGCCGTACCAACGCGGGACGTCCAATGTGCCCCCCTTCATGATACCAGCTCCCATCAGCAGCAATGGATATGTCAAATTCCTGCGGTGCCGATTGGCGCACTTTGCGAATGGCGTCAGCTGGCGCGTTGATCGGGCCGTCAATTGGAGCATCCGGTTCTCTGGAGATATTCTGATCCTTCACCATTTTCGCATCCTTCACATTTTCCTAGTGTAACGCGAAGCAGTACAAAGACAAAGCAGTACAAAGACAACAAAGGGGGGTAGCCTCTTGGCGAACATAATAAGTCAAAATTCGGGGCCAAAATTCGGGGCCAAAATTCGGGGCCAAAATTCGGTAAAACACGCAGGAACCAAGTCTAGCTGTAAGTTTTTTCGTTTTTTGGAAAAAGTTGACGAGAAATTAACCTATTTGTGAAAGGATTACATGATCTTAATTGCGGTGCAATCTGGACATGCAATCTGAACATGGTGCGGCACATGGTGCTGGAAACTAGACCAGACACTGGAAATCGCTCGTAAATGGAATTGAAAAACCTGCCTAAACGACAGACTAAAAGCCCTAATTGAAATCAATGTTGCTAATCAATCATATCTACATTTTGGGCATTTGGTTAACAATAAAACTAGTGACTGGATTTACATGCGTGCGCAAATCACGATAAACCGCTCAGGGATCACTCAGGCGAGCATCGGAAAAACGCCGCCGGACGGCGGGGCTATGGCGCGTCGAATCAACGGTGATTTTCAGATTTCACTGCATCGCCGTGCTAGTGAATCAGCCCTTATTAATATGATGCGGGCATTGCGCGCGATGGATCATGAATCGCGCATGACGCTTCATGTTGGCAGATTGATCTCTGAAGAAATGTCTTGCCAGGAAATCTGCCTTCAGCTCAGCCTTCGAGCACTTGGAGCGATTGAGCGCGAAAATGAAGGTCAGGTTATGAGCAATCTTGAGCTTTATAACTCCGAGAATGCTCAGGCGGCTATCAAATCAGGCAATCTGCGTCGTCTTGCGGACCTTTCGCTGGCTGGCAAAGATGCGCCCGCTGCCCTGATGGAAGTAAGCGCCGCCAAGATTAAAAATCTGGTGTCGATCCGGCAATCCCGATCAATGCGTCTTTATTATCTAACGCAACCAAAAGAGGTGGACTGGCCGGCAAACTTGCCAGAAATCGGGGTGCCCCTTGATGAGGTTGCCAGTAGTTCGGTCTCCTGCAGATGGTTAAGTATTCTTTACGAGGCAGCATTTGCAATACGAGCACCCCTTTTTCATCATGGTTTTCTTCGACTGGCACCCGGCGGAATGAAGCCTTTTCAACGCATTATCTATCCCATCACCCCGCATATTGGCAAAACCAGCAATCATCGGATTCTTACAGTTGCCGAAATCGTCGATAATGACACTTTGGTTATCGTTTAAGTAAACCGGTTGAACACAACATTGCCCAACGGTGCCCTCTTACCCGGAAAATAAATTCATGGTTTGGGCATGGTTTGGGCATGGTTTGGGCATGATCCGGGGGGGGGGCAAAAAACAGTCAAAAATAATTTCAATTTTAACAGTTTAATAACCCAGCTTGTTTAAACTATTTCACGGATGCAGGTGAAATGATCTTTTTTGTTTCGTACTATTTCTCTTGATGTCAGGTATCTTTTTGTGTGGCCTTGGCTAGACCTGTTGTCGTCCGCAACTCCCCTAGGGGGTTCGTATATCGATGGATATAGCGGCAACATAAAGGTCAAGCATGACGGACAGTTGGATTGCATGCACAGGTCATTTGATGATGATCCCCGCAAATCAATCTAACACCACCAACAAAATACCCTGATGACTGGGAATATCAGTAATCCCAATAGCGCCTGCCGACCAAGGGAGACAGATTAAAATGGCGCGACTACCGGACATCCAAGGTGAACAGTCGAAAGTGACAACGGTTCTGCGGGCAATGAGTAATGCCAAACGAATGCGCATTCTCAACGAACTCGCCGATGGACGAGAACGATCTGTGACAGAATTAGAAGGTGTGATTGTCTCGCTTAGCCAATCTGCTCTGTCGCAACATTTGGCCCGTCTCCGACGCGCCAACATAGTTCGAACACGCCGCGAATCCCAAACCATTTTCTACTCGATAGATGACGCAGATGTGTTGCGGATTCTGCGCCTGCTCGGACACCTATATAATGATGACCCGGTGATGAAACGAACCAAACACTAGACACCAGCCAGAAAACAATAACCGCTAGGCATTAACCATTTGTCACGCCTCAATTTAGGCTTGAACGAACCTGTTCTCGAGTTTGTTTGACCCCTTTGCCTGCCCCATGATGACGCCAAATTGGCGCGGGCGCGGGAAAATAGCACACATAAACATCACCAATATGCTTTTGAAAATCACTGCCAGAGGGTTATAAAATAGAACCTGAATTTTAGCGTTGAACAAGCACGGTTGATAGGCGTAAGTTGAAGACCTTAATTGCACCCTAGCGCCATCACGGTGCTAATTCTTGGCTCATCACGATGTATATTTATCTGCCAATCGCTGAAGTTTCGATGCATATCGGAATCATCATCGGCCTCGGAGGCGGTGTCGGTTTCCTGTCCGGCCTGTTTGGGGTTGGTGGCGGATTCCTGATGACCCCGTTATTGATTTTCTTCGGCATCCCCCCGGCGGTCGCAGTGGCAACCGAGGCAAATCAGATTGTCGCATCATCGGTATCGGGTGTGTTGGCGCATATGCGGCGCGGCAATGTCGATTTCAAAATGGGCGGCATTTTGATGATTGGCGGTGTGATCGGATCATCGCTTGGTGTGGTGCTGTTCAAATTCCTGCAATCTATTGGCCAGATTGATCTGGTTATCAGCCTGTCCTATGTGGTGTTTCTGGGGATCATCGGCGCGTTGATGCTGACAGAAAGTGTGCGCACCATCATCCGCTCGCGCCGCCCGGGGGCAGTGCGCGGCAAATTGCATCAGCATAACTGGCTTCACGGCTTGCCGCTGAAAATGCGATTTCGGCGATCCAAACTCTATATCAGCGCTATTTTACCGCTAACGATCGGCGCCTTTGTCGGCATTCTGGCAGCGATTATGGGTGTTGGCGGCGGTTTTATCATGGTTCCGGCGATGATTTATTTGCTTGGCATGCCAACTTCGGTTGTTGTTGGCACCTCGCTATTTCAAATCATTTTCGTAACTGCGAACGTCACCTTGCTGCAGTCCATTCAGACGCAGACGGTTGATTTTGTTCTGGCCGGACTATTGTTGTTTGGAGCGGTAATCGGTGCGCAGTTTGGTAGCCGGGCGGGCGCGCTGCTTCGCGGCGAACAGCTTCGCGGATTACTAGCCCTGCTGGTTCTGGGAGTTTGCGCCAAAATCGGATATGATCTGATCATCAGGCCTGAAGATCTGTTGTCGGTGGAGCTTTTGCGATGATCCGGCTTTCGGCATTAATATGTCTGGCAAAGGGTAATATCCTTGCTGTTAGCGTGGCGGTTTTTCTTGCAGGCATAATGCTGTTCAGCGACTTGGCGAGCGCTGCACCTACGCGGCTAGTTGCCGACCTGTCGGAGAGCCATGTTGATATTACTAGCGATTATCACGGCACTGAATTGCTACTCTTTGGCGCTTATGAAGGCCAGCCCGGCGATGACTTGATCCTTGAAGTTCGCGGTCCGGCAAGCGACATCGCCCAGCGGCGCAAAGAACAAAGGGCCGGTATCTGGGTCAATGTCGAAACATGGGTCTGGCAGCAGGTCCCTAGTTTCTATCATATCTTTGCCACGCGTCAGCTGGATGAAATCGCCACGCGGGACGCCTTGATGAATGTTGGAATTGGCCGTTCTGCACTGGAACTTAAACTTGTGGCTGGCGAATCTGGCGGCGGAAACGGCCATGGAGGCGGGGCGCCCACCGCTACCAACGGTGCTATTATAGTCGGAACAGAGGCGCAAACAGCCGATCTTGACCGCAACATGCAGGGCATCGGCCTTTGGGCCAAACAGGAAAATGCGATTTCTACACAACAAGATATGTTGTTCCGTGCTAACCTTGCACTGCCCAGTAATGTGCCCTCCGGCGATTATAAAATTCGGGTGGTACATTTCCGCGGCGGCGTTGCAATCAGCGAACGCACAACCGATATGAATGTGAGAAAAGCCGGCCTCAGCGCATTGATGTATCGCTTTGCACATGAATATTCGGTGTTTTATGGGTTGTTTGCCATTGTTTTTGCGGTGGCATCAGGCTGGTTGGCGGCGGCAGCATTCCGACGTAGCTGACGAATTTACGGCCGTTCACAGGCGCGGTCATTGACTAAAGGAGACATAGCATTGGCAAAGAAGGATCCGCTTTTTTTGGTAGTTGTTGATGATTCCGAGGAAATGCATCAAGCGCTTCGGTTTGCTTGTGGGCGGGCTAGCGCTGTTGGCGGCAAAGTTGGATTGATGTATTGCATTGCCCCTGCCGAATTTGAATATTGGGCGGGTGTTGGCGAGCTTATGCGTGCCGAAGCCCGTGAAGAGGCCGAGAATAATATGGCCATTCACGCTGATTATGTGCGCGATCTGACTGGCAAGATGCCGGTGCTTTATGTTCGTGAGGGGGATGCGCGCGAGGAATTGCTGGCGCTTATCAACGAAGAAACGCAGATCAGCCTGCTGGTCCTTGGGTCCGACACCAAATCTGAAACCGCTGGACCACTAATTAATTTTTTAATGGCGAACGGGGCAGCAAACTGCCGCGTGCCAATCACCGTCGTTCCTGGCAATCTGTCCGATGAACAGATTGACGCAATTTTCTAATTTTGTTCCTTCACCTAACTAGCACTTAAACATCAACGGAATCTCCCGATGAAAAATCTCTTTCTGACCTTACTTGGAGCCAGTTTTCTTATCATGAGTACTTCAACAAACGCCGATAGCGGATCAACACTACTTCTTGAAACCACACAAGGACAGGTTGAAATCAACCTGTTGTCCGAGTTGGCACCCAACCATGTTGCCAGGATTACTGAACTCGCAAATAGCGGGTTTTATGATGGCATTATTTTCCACCGTGTCATTCCCGGATTCATGGCACAAACAGGCGATCCAGACGGTACCGGCATGGGTGGTTCAGGCCAGAATATTGATGCCGAATTTTCCGACTATGAATATAAGGTAGGCACCGTTGGTATGGCGCGCTCGATGAACCCAAATTCAGGTGACAGCCAGTTTTTTATCTGCTTTGACGGATGTGGTCATCTGACCGGCCAATACACTGTTTGGGGGCAGGTTGAACGCGGCATGGAGAATGTCTATAAGATCGCGGTCGGAGAGCCGCCTGCATCTCCCGACCAAATCGTCTCGGCCAAGATTATCGACTAACGGTTAAACATATCCCCGGACATAGGCCCTCTCTGTCCGGGCTTTATGTCTCTGGCCGGGCTTTATGTCTCTGGCCGGGCTTTATGTCTCTG
>JAACDV010000166.1 GCA_009936825.1 Bacteroidota bacterium
ATTTTGCTGCGGGCATCTTCGCGGGCATAGGCAAATCTCGCGAATCTGGCAAATCTCTCGAATTGGACAAATCTCGCGAACCACGCAAATCTCGCATCGAGACCGTCATTCCAGCGCCCGGATCATCCAGCAACACCTCGTTAATTCCCATCGCCTGCTGCCATGCAAGCTGGGCCAAAAGAGCATTTTTGTCCGAAGAATTCGCCGTCATGCTACTTTCCGTCGATATCCTATCTCACCGATGCGTTAAAAAGACACCTATCCTTGATGTTTTTGGTAACATATAAATACGCGTTTTAATATTAAGATAACGACACGCCAATTTAACGGAGGATCACGGCATCATGGAACGTGAAACAATGGAATTTGATGTTGTTATTGTCGGCGGCGGGCCTTCGGGTCTATCAGCGGCAATTCGGCTTAAACAGCTCGCCAGTGAAGCAGGGCGCGACCTTGAGGTCTGTCTTATCGAAAAAGGCAGCGAGGTTGGCGCGCATATTCTTTCAGGTGCTGTTCTGGAGCCACGCGCACTGGATGAGCTGATTCCCGACTGGAAGGATCGCGGTGCGCCGCTTGATACGCCGGTGACAGCTGATAAATTCATGTTTCTGACGCAGAGCGGTGCCTTCAAGCTGCCAACGCCGCCGCAAATGAACAACCATGGCAATTATATCATCTCGCTTGGCAATTTCTGCCGCTGGCTTGGTGAACAGGCCGAGGCATTAGGCGTTGAGATTTATCCCGGATTTGCCGCCGCCGAAGTTCTTTATAACGAAAACGGAGCCGTTTGCGGCATTGCTACTGGCGATATGGGCATCGGCAAGGATGGTGAGCAAACCGACGCCTATATGCGCGGGATGGAACTTCGAGCCAAACAGATCATTTTTGCCGAAGGATGCCGCGGGCATCTGACAAAGACATTATTTGATAAGTTCGGGCTTCGCGAAGGCAAAGATCCGCAGACTTTTGCTATCGGCATCAAGGAGCTTTGGGACATCGATCCAGCCAAATCAAAGCCCGGTAACGCCTGGCATTCGGTTGGCTGGCCGCTTTCGACCGACACATATGGCGGCTCGTTTCTGTATCATCTAAATGGAAATCAAGTTGCCGTTGGCTATGTGGTTGGACTGGATTACACCAACCCGCATCTATCGCCGTTTGAGGAATTCCAGCGGTTTAAAACCCATCCCGCTGTTCGTGATGTTTTTGAAGGTGGACGGCGCGTTTCCTACGGCGCACGGGCGCTGAATGAGGGAGGGTTTCAATCAATTCCAAAATTGACCTTCCCGGGCGGATGTCTGGTTGGGTGTACAGCCGGGTTCCTGAATGTTCCAAAGATCAAGGGAACGCACACCGCGATGAAGTCGGGAATGACCGCTGCCGAAGCTATTTTTGACGCCATTGATGACATAGAAGCCGGCCATGAACCGGTAAGCTATGGTGAGCGACTCGAGAAAAGCTGGTTGTGGTCCGAGCTCTATAAAGTACGCAATATTCGTCCCGGCTTTAGCCGCGGTTTGTGGTTGGGAATGGCGAACGCCGCGCTTGACACCTATGTGCTTGGTGGCCGCGCGCCTTGGACGATGCACCATCACGCTGATCACACTTTGTTGAAAAAAGCGTCCGAAGCCCCGAAGATCGGCTACCCGAAACCCGATGGCATGGTCAGCTTTGATCGTAATTCTTCGGTTTTTCTGTCGGGAACGAATCATGAGGAAAATCAGCCCGCACATCTGACGTTAAAAGATCAGTCGGTGCCGATTGAGCATAATCTGGCACTATATGATTCCCCCGAACAACGCTATTGCCCGGCCGGGGTTTACGAAATTGTCAGCGAGCAGGATGGATCGTCGCCGCGCCTGCAAATCAATGCACAAAACTGTGTCCACTGCAAAACCTGTGATATAAAAGACCCATCGCAGAACATCGTCTGGGTTACGCCCGAAGGTGGCGGCGGCCCAAATTATCCGAATATGTCAAAGAATATGTAAAAATGGAGCGATTATGCAGGGCCAAAGGTCAGTCGTGAGAGTTTACCGTTTTGCCAGATTGATGGCAGGCGGCGGTATGCTTGCGCTGATGCTATCGGCCTGCGCCGCCCCGGTTCAACCCGAAACATCGCTTCCAGCTGATACTTCATCCGAGGCGAATACCCCAGCTCAAGCTGGCGCGGCGGATTATGCCAACGCCAAATCCGGCACCCCGTCCCTTGCCCCTACACCCCATGATACGATAACGACGTCGGGGCATTATCTAGCGGCACGCCAAGCCCTCTATTTCAATGATGTTGGAAAATCAGCTGATTTCTTTTTACGCACTCTTGAGGCCGATGCCCAAAATGTTTCGATCCTTCGACAGGCGTTTCTGACACAATATTATTACGGTGATATTGAACGCGCCGCAGCCCTAGGGCGCCAGCTGGAAAGTATGAATGTATCGATGCCGTTGGGCGGTGAACCCGGCGTTGCGCTGGCGATTCGCAACCGAGATTGGCCCGCCACGCTAATCCTTTCCGACAAAATTGCTGAAGACAGCAACGCGTTAATAGTTGCAGGGATTATCGCAGGGTGGGCGTTGGTCGCCGATGCGCAGGGTGATGCTGGCATTTCACGGCTCTTGGAAACCGACCGAATGGCGATTAATCAGAATATCTGGATGGACGGATATTTTCACCTTCATGCTGCTCTGATGGCCGAATATTTGGGGCTAGATACCGAAGCGCGCCAGCGGGTTAATGATCTTGATCAGCAATACCTTCTGGCGCAAACCACGTTGGAGCTTGCCGCTTTTCATGCCCGCCAGGGGCAATGGCAGGAGGCAATCGATGTTGTAGATAACCGGCTGTCTAAACAGTTTAACCGGCAACAGGTTCTGGAAAATCTAAAGGCTCAGCGTTATGAAAAGCCAGACATCTGGTCGCTGATTGCAACGGGAATAGTCACAACCACACTGTCTGGTGATAATCCGGGCTCTGACCGGTCTGCCTCTGCGCGACTCCGCCTTGCCCTGTTTATTGACCCTGATCATGCGTTTGCCCGCATCCTCTTAGCCCAGCAGCTTGCCGATTTTGGCCAGTATGATGCGGCCCTCAAACATCTTGGCAAAGTTCCAACGAAAGATAATTTCGGACAGCTTGCGCGCCTGACCGAAGCCTTTGTCGTCGAAGAGATGGGGGATAATGAAGCCGCCATTTCATTGCTTCAGGCGCTTGCTGATGCGGATAATCAGAACGATTATCTGTTCCAGCAGCTTGGCAATAGTTTCCGCCGCAACCAGCAGTTTGAGCGAGGACGAGATGCATATATGCGGGCTCTTGAGCTTGGCAACCAGACCGGCGCGCTATATCGCAGTTTAGGGGTATGTCTAGAGCGTCTTAAACAAAGCAATGAAGCCGAGCGGTATCTTTTGCGCGCCATCGAAGTTAATCCGGGCGACGCCTATGCGCTGAATTATCTTGGCTATTGGTGGGCCGACGAAGGCCGCAATCTTGATGAGGCCATCGCTCTGATTGAACGCGCCGTGGGACAGCGCCCCGACAGCGGATTTTTTGTTGATTCGCTTGGCTGGGTTCATTTCAAACTTGGTGATCCAGAAAAGGCCGTTAGCTATCTTGAAAAGGCCACCGAACTAGAACCCGCCGACGCTGAAATTACCGCTCACCTAGGGGATGTTTACTGGATGCTTGGCCGCATCGAAGAGGCGCAGTTCAAATGGCGGCTGGCACTATCGCTAAGCACCGATGAAACTCAACAGCAGAAAATCAAGGCGCGGATTGCCTATGGGTTGACGGCTGATGGTAGCCCGGCAAAAAAGTGACCGCCACACAATCAATGCCCGATATCGCCAACATCCACACCACTATTCTGGCGCCCGCCAAGGTTAATTTGAATTTGCGAATCACCGGCCGGCGTGATGATGGCTATCATCTTCTGGATTCGGTAGTCGTTTTTACCCACTTCGGTGATAAATTGACCATCGGACCTGCGACCCCCGGATACCAGCCCCCCTTCAGATCCAAATATGGTGACCAATTAACCATTACCGGCGATTTTGCACCAGCATTGGCGCACACAAATTCTGATGAAAATCTGTGTCTTCGCGCGGTGCCGGCTGTTCGCAGGGCGGGCGGCCAGATTGACGCGTTGCGCATCAATTTGGAAAAAAATATTCCGATTGGCGCGGGTCTTGGCGGCGGGTCCAGCGATGCCGCGGCACTGTTGCGGCAGATAAATCTGCTGGCCAGCACCCCCCTTCCCGAGGATATGCTTTTTGCCATCGCCCTTGAACTCGGCGCTGATATTCCGGTGTGTCTTAGCGGGGGCGCTATTCGGATGCGCGGCATTGGTGAGCGCTTGGACCGGATAGTCCCACCACCGCACGGTATTATGCTGCTGGCCAAACCCCGGATATCGCTTGCCACTGGTAGGGTTTTTGGCGCGCTGGCCATAGGTCCCGGCCGCGATCAAAGACCACCGCTGGATCAAGTCGCCAGTTCAACCGGCACTCGCTCTGCTGCTGATTTCATCAAAAACGGCAATGATCTATTGCTGCCTGCCAGTAGTTTAGCACCGGAGATTAACAATCTGATTGAACGAATGCAGATGTTTCCGGGGGCAATTGCAGCGCAGATGACAGGAAGTGGTTCGGCATGTTTTGCGATTTTTGAGACTGATAGACTTTGCCAGCACGCCGAGGATAGGCTGCGGGCGGACGGTATTTGGGCAGTAGCGACCGAATTTTAGCGTGGATTAATCATCCAATAAATCAGCATATCCCCGCTATCAGCGCCACAGTTGAAATATTTGTGGGATGAAGCAGTGATCGGGCTTGATCACCCTGATTTTGGCCGCTACATTGCTGCAACTTTGCGACTGGGGCGTAGCCAAGTGGTAAGGCATCGGTTTTTGGTATCGTGTACCGTAGGTTCGAATCCTACCGCCCCAGCCAAAGTTTAAACTGTCCGCAGTTATTGGGCCAAAATTTACTTAGGTAATAATCCCAGATATTCATTCCGATGCACGGCTGCGACTAACTGTGCGAGAAACGCCTCTAGGTCAGACGATCGACGACAGCAGGTAGCCCAGCGGGGTCGTCATGATGATATTTTTATTGGTCAGGCGTTTTACCTTTTGGCGCAGACGGTAGATATGTGTTTCCACCGTATGAGTGCTCAACCCGTTCTGAAAACCCCATACTTCAGCCAAAAGCTCCTCTTTTGGAACGCAGTTCGGATGCGCCCTATACAGATATTTCAAAATGGTTGATTCTTTCTCAGTTAGAATCACCTTGCGTGTCTCATCACTTGATTTAAGCAGATTGTTCGCCGGAATAAAGCTGAGCCCATCAATTGAAAACCGCGCTGTATCGGATGATTTATGC
>JAACDV010000167.1 GCA_009936825.1 Bacteroidota bacterium
AAGAAATTACGAAAACCCATTCACATGCTGGCCTCACTGTCAAAGTGGCCTAGTTTTAAGATTGAATGATGACCAGAATTAACGCGCACCAAAAAGGCGAAAAACACGAAGTAACGAGCAAGTGAAATGCGATAAATACTTTGTAAATGAACTTGTCAATTTAAGGTGTATTTGAGGTGCCCAAACGCCGGATTAATTTTTTGCCAAACTAAATATTAGCCAAACTGAACATCAGCCAGATTAAACATTAGCAAGGGCGATGCGGCTTTCCTCAATGGCGGTATGGATGGCGGCGCGCCAATCTGCTGTCGTTGGTGCTTCTGCCGCTGTCTTCGGGAAGATTAGCCCACGGGTACTGTTGATCAATCCGCCTTCCCAGCCAGATTTTCCCGGTGTGAGCCCGGCGAGGGCTTCTGCCGCACCGGCCCCTTGCGCGCCAAATCCCGGAACCAGAAAGGGTGAGTTTGGCAGCAAAGCACGAAGCCGGACTGCCTCATTAGGCCAGGTCGCTCCGGCAACGATGCCAAGCGATGACCAGCCATGCGCATTGGTGCGCGTTGCTGCCAGCGGTGCCAGTTTGTTGGCTAGATGCTCAAACACCGGAACGCCATCGCTTGGCAAATCCTGCAACGCTCCGGCGCCCGGATTGCTGGTGCGGGTTAATACAAAAATTCCGCTGTTACAGACATCGGCGCGGGTAAGAAACGGGTCCAGCGTATCAATACCCAGATAGGGGCTGACCGTCAGCGCATCCGATGGAAAGGGGGCATCATGCCCGATCCACGCCGCGGCATAGGCGGCTGACGAGCTACCGATATCATTGCGTTTGGCATCCATTATAACCAGCATGCCCGCGTCAATCGCCGCCCGACCAAGTTGGGCAAGGATTCGCATCCCTTCCGGGCCTTGCTGCTCAAAAAAGGCTGCTTGCGGTTTGATCGCGGCAACCCTGCCCTGTCCGACCGAAAGTATTGCCATGACAAAATCTTCAACCGCGCGAATGGCTGCGGGGCTGCCAAGGTCGGTAGCGTCACCAAACAGCGCCGGGATCATCGTTGTATGCGGGTCGATCCCCATGCAAAGCGGAGTGGCGCTCTGGCGGATGGCTTCGGTCAGGCGTGTGCCAAATGGATCCATTATAAGATTCCAATTAATAAGATGGGCCGACTAAAACGGCCTAAACAAAGGCTGGGTCCTAGTTACAGTAACCCAACGGCAGTTCTATATGTCTGCAACAATTCATCTTGTTCTTGCAAAAGATCGCGGTCCATGGCCCGCATTTTGACCAGTTGACGCATGATTTTCGGCTCAAACCCGGTGGCTTTTGATTCAGCATACACATCGCGGATATCTGCCATAAGGGCGCGTTTTTCTTCTTCCAGCCGCTCGATACGTTCGATGTACTGGGTGAGTTGCTCGGCGCCGGCGCCGCTTCCCGGAATGATTGCCATTATTATTTATCTCCGTGGTTATGCGTCGCTTCATATTGCGCGCGTTGATCAGCGGTTGCTTCGCTTTGGTATTTGGCCTTCCAGTCGTTGTAGTCCATGGCGTAAATAATCGCACGTGCGGCGTTCTCATCCATGTCCACCCCGGCATCGCCAGCCGCTTCCCGGTACCAGCGTGACATACAATTTCGGCAGAACCCGGCAAGGTTCATCAAGTCGATATTTTGAACATCGGTGCGGGTTTGAAGGTGCGTCATCAGCCGCCGGAATGCGGCAGCTTCAAGTTCGGTTTGTGTGCTTTTATCCATGACTTTCTTCCCTTCAACCTCTTAATGATATTGCTGCTAACCCCGCCTTTCATAAGCGCCGGTTACGTCATCAATATTGCCGCGGACTTTATCTAACAAGCCCCGTCCGCGCAACCTTCTAACACCAGATCCCGTCCTATTCATGACGGAATTTTTCCAAAGTTAAAGTGATTTTAGCGCTAAAAAATAAAGCTGTGATGAAAATTTTGATGTGGCTAATTTTCTTACTTTTATTTATAACAGCGTTCGAAACCTAGGTAGTATGCATTCATGTCAGATAGTCAAGACGGTGTTGAAAACGGCGCGAAAGTTGCCGGCAGCGCGGCTAAATTCGATCGTATTCGACGGGCGCATCAGTCCGAAGTTGCGGAGGATTATGTTGAGATGATTTCCGATCTGATAGCCGAGACTGGTGAGGCTCGGACTGTCGATCTTGCTGCCAGATTTGGTGTAACCAGCCCGACAGTGAACGCCATTGTTCGCAGATTACAGCGTGAAGAGCTGGTTGAATCGCGCCCGTATCGATCAATCTTTCTAACTGAAAAAGGTCAGTCGCTTGCCAATGCTAGTCAGGCGCGGCATCAGATTGTCCGTGATTTCTTGGTGACAATCGGCGTTTCTGAAAGCACTGCCGAAGAAGATGCCGAAGGCGTTGAACACCATGTCAGCGCCGAGACGCTGGAGATATTCGCGAAAATCACCCAACGCGGCAAAATTTAATCCGGACCTTTGGTTAATCGGCCTCAACCCCGCTACTGATAAAAAGACGGCGTGTCCGGTTTACTGAAATCCTGACATCTGAAAGATCATTTTCTGCATCCCATTGAATATTTGGCAGGACAGGTGGCCTCTCGCTCGAATGCAGAGCCACCAGCCGTCGCCCGCGCTGCTGTTGCCATGCAAGATTGGCTTCAAAATGATTGCTCGGCACTCCATCTGCGTCATGCACCAGTATCTCAATATTCCGGTCATGGAAATGCCAACTCAGCAGGGCGGCGGCGGCCCGGCTATTGGCAATGACTGCCGATGCGGCGGTCTTGTCAAGCACGGCAGCGGTGTCGGCGGCAAGCTGCTCCCATCCGCGAAGACGGCGTAGCGGGTCGGATGAAGGTGCCAGCGGTCCCACTATGGCTAAGCTGCCTGTCCATGACACTATTAAAAAGACGGCGGCAAGGCCAATATTCACCCCGATGGCAAGATTGGCAGGCCAATTATATCCAAATCTAGTTGGCTTTAATTTGGCAAGCCAACTTGCAAGCCACAGAACCAATGCCGGCATCGCGGCCAGTGCCCAGTTGGCGTTGGCCTCGCTTAGGAAGGCTTGCAGCGCGATGATGGCAATTATTGGCGCGGACATACACAGCAACAACCGATTGACGGGCATTACATGATCCGGGTTTGCCCCTCGATTTGGGCGCATTATTCCCAGCATCAATAAGAAGACAAACGGTCCGGCGGTGGCAAACTGCGCCGCGATAAACTCCAGACTGTTGATCAGCGAATAGCTTTGCTGGTCAAGATTGGCATTGTCGCCAAGGTGCCTGACGGTGGTGAAATCATGCGTCAGATTCCAGACCAGATTAGGGCTGGCGACAAGGATCATCCCCCCACTGAAAAGCACCAACGCGGTCAGGGATAGATGCTTTTGGCGGTGATAGATCCGATCAAGGCAGAAAAACAGAACAAGTCCCAAAACGCTATAAATGGCTGCATATTTTGCCAGCATGGCCGCCCCAAAGGCCCCGCCAGCAAATAGCATCATAGCCCGAGGAGAGACCTTGCCGACTATCACGCCAGTTAAGGCCAATAGACCGAGCGACCAGAATAGAAGCATTGGTGTATCGGTTGAAATGACAAAGCTGCCGATTGCAACGGCTGGTAGGCTGATCCAGAGCAGGCTCGCTAGGTGGCCCGCACGGCGTCCGGTAACTGGCCCGCCAATCCAAAATGCGGCCCGCCATAAAACCAGCGCGGTGATTAAGTGCAACCAAGGTGCTGGCAGTCGTATCGCCCATATATGATGGCCCAGCGTTGCGTGCGCGGACCCGATGATCCAGCTGGTTAGCGGTGGTTTGGTAAAATACCCAAACTCGAAAGTCTGGCTCCACAGCCAGTATTGTGCCTCATCAACGCCAAGTTCCAGCGGGCTTAGAAAAATCACAATGCTGCGCAAAATTGTCAGCGCTAGCAATAATGCCAAGACCAGCTTGTCACTGGTGTTCCAGCCGCTGTCAGTCATAGAATCTGATGTGGCTTTGGTTGCGTTCATTGGCTATCCTTGGAAATCAGAGCACCGATCTGCATAATAACCGGTCTGCATAATAGTCGAAGAACATCGGGAGTCCCGAAAATTGGTGGCCCAAAATTGGTGACCCAAAAATTGGT
>JAACDV010000168.1 GCA_009936825.1 Bacteroidota bacterium
CTGTTATATCAGTGACTGGCAGATATCTTGCGGCGGGCATGATTGCTTTGCTATTGGCAGGAACGTGTCCGTCCGTAAATGCCGCAGAGGCGACAAAAACGGCAGGCGCCAAATATTCGGCTTGGCTTGCTGAATTGCAGGCTGAGGCGCGCGGGGCCGGAATTTCGCAAAAAACCCTTGATAGCGCGCTCGGCGGGATAGAATTGAGTCCCCGCGTCGTCGAACTTGATAGCAGCCAGCCAGAATTCAAGATGACGCTGGACACTTATCTCAATAAGTATGTTTCGCCATGGCGCCGCCAGACCGGACTAAAATTATTGCAGGAACATGGCGAACTTCTGGACGCTGTTGCCAAAAAATATGGTGTCCAGAAGCGCTTTATTGTTACGTTTTGGGGAATGGAAACCAGTTATGGCAAATATCTGGGCAGTTTTAACGTTCCGCAAGCACTTGTCACCCTTGCCTATGATGGCCGGCGCGCCAAATTCTTTCGGGGAGAATTAATCAACGCGCTGCGGATTATTGATCAAGGCCACATCCAAGCCGTCAACATGAAAGGATCATGGGCGGGCGCGATGGGCCAACCACAATTTATGCCCTCCAGTTTTTTGAATTTCGCTGTTGACTGGGATGGCGATGGCCGCCGCGATATCTGGCAGACTACCGGAGATGTTTTTGCCTCAGCCGCTAATTATCTGGCCAAGGCGGGATGGCGCGATGATATGACATGGGGGCGCGAGGTTAAAATTCCGGGCAATCTGGTGATAGACGGGATGGGGGCAACAAAGCTGTCATCATCCAAACACCGCAAGTCGCTTTTGAATTGGCAGGCTGCAGGGGTGCGCAACCCGGATGGCTCTGCTCTGCCAACACGCCCCCTAATGGCGCGGCTGGTAATCCCTGATGGTGTTGGGGGGCGCGCCTTTCTGGTTTATCAAAATTTCGATTCAATCTTGCGTTGGAACCGGTCTAACTATTACGCTCTGGCCATTGGTCAACTTTCAGATTCGTTGCGATAGAGGGAGGCAAGCAGGCGATGCGGCAGCGTTATGTTTTCTTACCAATGAAATTGGCCCGAATGGTTTTCGCTATCGTGTCCGCTGTTTTTCTTCTGGCGGGATGTACGGCTGCTGAACTCGCAGTTGATCTGGCTAAAAAGACACAGAAAAAAGCGGAGGCCATCGACAGCGCCGAAAAACTAGCTGCCGGTAAAATCGTCGCCCAACCCCGTTATAAGGTTGGTGATCCTTACAATGTCGGCGGTGTTTGGTATTATCCGGCCCGCGATCTTGCCTATGACGAAACGGGAATCGGGTCGTGGTATGGCGATGAATTTGCCGGAAAACTGACCGCAAACGGCGAAATTTTTGATCCGGAAAAAATCACTGCGGCGCATAAAACCTTGCCTATGCCCAGCGTGGTGCGCGTAACCAACCTTGATAATGGCAAATCGCTGGTTGTGCGAATCAATGATCGCGGCCCCTTTGTTCCCGGGCGAATTATCGATTTATCGCGTGAAGCAGCGCGCCTGATTGGATATAAAGCACAGGGGCTTGCCAAGGTCCGCGTTAAGGTGCTGACCGAGCAAAGCCTGCGCCTTGAAGGCCTTGCCAAGAACGGCAAATTTCCCGAAGTCGATGGTATTCCTGAAGAGGATAAACCGGAATTTAACGCCGTCGGATCAAGCGATGTAGCTTTTTCGGCAACATCCACCAGCGGGCGAACAGCTTATGTTGCGTCGGACGGGCAATCGGCGATTGATCTTCTGTCCACCTCGCGCGTTGGTGAGGTTATCGCCGTACCGCCCATTGAAACCAGTATTTGGGTTCAGATTGGCGCCTTTCATTCCGAGGAAAATGCCACCAATGTTCTAAAGCGGATCCGCAGCGTTGGCGTTGGGCAAATATCAAAGATCAACCGCGATGGGCAAATTCTACATCGGGTAAGATTGGGACCTATTTCTGATGTTAACGAGGCGGATACCATGCTGTCCGGCGCCTTTGGATTGGGATTTCGCGGGGCCCGCATCATTGTTGATTGATTTATGCGGCCATTTTTGTGCCGTCTTTTGTGGCTAGGACGCTTTTTGATAGCTGGTTAGCTGTGGCCTAAGAATAACGTGGCCTAAGAATAACTGGGGGGTGCCGCCCAGATGGTGGCAGAGGGAGTTTGGGTTTTGATGAATTTAAACCGCGCGGAGAGTGAACCGGCACCAAGTAGATCAATGGCAACCAAGGTAATAACAGCCATTTTTATGGCGGCGGTATCAGTTGGATTTGTATTGCCCTACACGGCCACAGCGCAGGCTACCGAGATCAATAGTCAGGCTGAATATGCTTTTGTCACCGATTTCATGTCGGGTAAGGTTTTGATGGAAAAACAGGCTGACGCGCCGATGAAACCTGCCTCAATGGCGAAAATCATGACTATCTATATTGCTTTTCAGCGGATCAAGGATGGTA
>JAACDV010000169.1 GCA_009936825.1 Bacteroidota bacterium
AATTGGGGTGTCTAATTCCCCGTCGGCAGTTGTTCGATCAATGCTTGGCGGTCGATTTTGCCAGTTCCGGTTTTTGGTAGCGCGTCCACAAAGCTGATTGAGCGTGGATATTTATATGGTAACAGCGCCGTTTTCACATAGTCCTGCAACCGTTTGCGGCAGGTGTCATCCCCAATCCCGCCCTTGCCAAGAACAACGAACGCGTGCAGCGAATAGCGCTTGTCGGAAAGCTGATAGGCCAGCACTGCGGCCTCCGTTATTTCGGGATTGTCCTGAAGACAGCCTTCAACCTCCAACGGCCAGACCCACTGGCCAGAGATTTTGATCAGATCATCTGAGCGTCCGCGGAAATAGTAATAGCCGTCTTTTTGCTCAAACAGATCACCGGTATGAATCCAGCCATCACGCATCGTATGTGCAGTCTTGTCAGGCTTGTTCCAATAACAAGGTGCTGCCGAATCGCCGCGTACCTCCATAACCCCCTCATCGCCGCCCGGGGTCGGGGTTCCATCTGGCGATAACAGCCGAACCTCATACCCCGGAACAGGGGTGCCGGCGGCGCCAATCCGCTGGTCGTCGGGTGTGTTGGAAAGATAAATATGCAGCAATTCGGTGGACCCTAGTCCTTCGACAGGCCCGCGCCCGGTAGCCGCCTTCCAAGCTTCAAAAAGATCGGCAGCTAAAACTTCGGCGGCGGACAGCGTGAGGCGGATTGACGACAGGTCGGTATCGGTGAATTTAGGATCACGGCATAGTGCTGAGAACAGCGTTGGCAGACCGAAAAATACGCTCGGGCGAAATGTCTCAATGGCATGAAGAACCGCGGTTGCGCTTGGTTGAGCGCGCAGCAAAACACTCGTTGCTCCAACGGAAAAAGGAAAGGTGACCGAATTGCCGAAGCCATAAGCGAAGAACAGTTTTGGCACTGAAAAACAGATATCGCTTGGCGTCAGGTGCAGCACATGCTCACCATAGCTAGCTTGTGTAAACGCCATATCATGATGCAGGTGAACAATGCCTTTCGGGCGCCCCGTTGATCCTGATGAATACATGAAAAAGGCCAGATCAGTTGATGATGTGTCGGCCGCGTCAAGAACTGCACTGTGACCGGCGATAAAGTCATCGGCGCTGGCAATTCGCATGTCACGAAGCTCTCCCGGATTGCCGTCACAGACCAGTTGCAGGGCGGCATCATCACGACAAAGCGGCAACACCATATCGACGATCTGCTCGTCAACCAGTGTTAGTTTGGCACCACAATCCTCAATGTAATAATTGATCAGATCAGCCGGCGCAGCCGGATTAACCAAAACCGGAACAAGGCCGACCCGAACTGCCCCGAAAAAGGCAGCGATGCTGTTTGGCGTGTCGGCGAGCAGAAAGAGAATGCGGTCAGATTTTTGCAAACCCTCGGCGATAAATGCCTGACCCCACCGCGCCGCAAGGGCGCATAACGCGCCATATGTCAGTGCACCAAAATCACCAATCAGCGCGGGTTTGCCCGGATTCCGCGTCAGGTTGTCAAACAGCATCGCGCTGCAATTTGTATGCGCTGACCGATCAAAACTGGCAAGCGTTTGCGCACAATTATCGTCAATATCAATAGCTGTCATGTCGCCTTCCCCCTTATTATTGGCGCCTTGGTGGATATCTTCTAGCACGCCCGTGGTGGCTTTTAGCGTCTCAACAAAGCGCGGTGAAGACGCTGCAAGGCGGTCCCAAGGCACCCGCCCCGACCGGGTGATATAAGCCTTGGCAAATGCGGCGGGGGCAAACGCGGCGGGGGCAAACGCGGCGGGGGCAAACGCGGCAGGCGCGGAATTATCGGAATGACTGGCCGCCTCGAGATGAGCCGAAAACCCGTCATACCACCGGGCCGAACGGTTTGCCGCACGAACAATCTTGCGGACAATCGGCTGCCGGGTTGTCTGAAAATCGGCAAGGCCTGCATCAATATCTCCGGCCCCTGACAATGCGTTTACCAGAGCCTGCGCATCCTCAAAAGCAAGCCGTGTTCCGGACCCAATCGAGAAATGACAGGTATGTGCAGCATCACCAATCAATACTCTGGGTGGGGCTTTCCCTTGCGGGATATCAATCCATTTATCGCACCACAGACGCGGAAAATTACGCCAATTTGATTTGTTGGTGATGAGCTTGCTTCCCTCCAGTGTGTCGGCAAAAATTTCCGAACAGATGGCGGCGGCTTCGGCTTCGGTCTTGCTGGCAAACTGCATCGCATCAAAGCCGCGTTGGTCCGTTTCAACAATCAAAGTCGATGCATTGGGGCCGTACCGATAGTGATGCGCATTGACACAAAGTGGCAAATCGGCGGTGTCATCGTGGTCGTCAGGCAAAAAGCGCTGGTCAATTTTTCGAAAGGTTTGGGTCAGGGCAGGGAATGATTTTGTCGCGCCAAACCAGGCAAAATAATTCCCAAAATTACCGATTGTCTCACCAAAGCCGGACGGGTTGCTGGCCCGGACTAGCGAATTCAAACCGTCAGCACCGATGATGAGATCGGCCGGATACTCGCCCAAACTCTCATCCAGATTATCCACCTTATAACTATAATGAAGGTCGATTTCCAAACGCTGTGCCGCGGTCTGTAATGTTTGCCACATTTGCAGCCGTCCGATGCTGGCAAATCCAACCCCGTCAATGGTTACATCACCATCGGGGTGTGAAATTATCATGTCGTCCCAGCGTTCCATCAGCGGCAAAAGCGTGTCATGAGTTGCGGCGTCCGCGGCCTTCAAAAAACTTAAGGCCTGATCGGAAAATACCACGCCAAAGCCAAAGGTGGCATCGCGTGGATTTTGCTCAAACACCGAAATCTTGCTGTTGGGAAACGCATTGCGAAGCAGGATGGCGGTGTAAAGACCAGCTGGCCCGCCGCCAATAATTGTATAGCGCGCTAGAGCGGGCTGTGATTCGGGCTGTGATGAGGTTCCATTTCCCGGTGCGATTTGCGTTTGGGCCATTTTTGTTGGGGCCGGAACCGCCGAAGATTCACTGGTCACTAGAACTCTCACCTTATAATTTTTGAACAATTGCAGGGGTTTTGAACAATTGAATACATCTTGAAAAATCGAAGGGCCGAACTTCACCAGATAAAAGCAGCTTTGACAAGTGTGGGTGAAGAATTGCACACTTCCGCCGTGTTGGCCTTTGCGGTGGAGGTCGGAGAAGTTTTGCTAACGTGATGTGGAAGGTAATCATGACAGACAATATAAATAGCACAGCGGGCAACGCTGCTTCATTCTTCGTTGACTCACATCTGCAGGCTGGTCGCGGCGAAAAAATCGCTTTTCGTGAAGTTGACGGGGCGGCGCGGAGCATTAGTTATGGCGAGCTTGCCAGAACATCATCGATAGCGGCAGCGGCAATGAATGCCGCCGGGCTGGCGCGTGAAGAGCGCGCCGCCATGTTGCTGGTTGATACCATCGAATATACACAGCTTTTCTGGGGCGCGCTAAAGGCCGGAATCATTGCCGTTCCGCTGAACACGCTTCTTTCAACCAACGTCTATGATACGATTTTGCGCGACAGCCGCGCCGCTGCGCTGTTTGTCTCGGCCGAACTTTTTGCAACGGTTGAACCCGCGCTGGCAGGCAACCCCTATCTTCGTACCATCATTGTAGTTGGCGGCGATGCACCGGCGGGAACGATCAGCTTTAATGACTTTATCGGCGATCATGCCCCGGCTCAGATGGTTGATGCCAGCCCTGATGACATTGCGTTTTGGCTATATTCATCAGGGTCCACCGGCCAGCCAAAGGGGGTTAAACATATCCATAGTAGCCTGAAAGCGACGTCAGATACTTACGGAATTCAGGTGTTGGGTATCCGCGAGGATGACCTTGTTTATTCGGCTGCGAAAATCTTTTTCGCCTATGGGTTGGGTAACGCGATGACCTTTCCGATGGCGGTTGGTGCGACGACATTGCTGCTAGCCGGGCGTCCAACACCGGGCGGTGTTATGGAAATTCTGACCCGCGATCGTCCAACGATCTTTTGCGGTGTTCCGACATTGTTCTCCGCAATGCTTGCTGCAAGCGATGATGGGAGGCAAATTGACTCCGGTCTGCGGCTTTGTATTTCGGCGGGTGAGGCATTGCCTGCGGCGGTTGGCGAGGAATGGCGTACGAAATTTGGTGTTGATATTTTGGATGGCGTTGGGTCCACCGAAATGCTGCACATCTTTTTATCGAACCGTGAAGGCGATGTGGTCTACGGGACCAGCGGGGTTGCGGTTCCGGGGTACGATCTGCGGCTTGTCGATGAGGCGGGCGCCGAAGTTGGCGTTGGCCAGATTGGCGAATTGTTGGTGGCGGGAGCCTCAGCTGCCGACGGTTATTGGAACCAGCGCGACAAAAGCCGGTCAACATTTGAAGGGGTGTGGACACGCACTGGTGACAAGTATGAACTTACCGAAGATGGTCGTCTTGTTTATTGCGGGCGGACCGATGACATGTTCAAAGTGTCCGGCATCTGGGTAGCACCGTTTGAGGTGGAACAGGCAATTTCCGCGCATGCTTCTGTGGTTGAGGCCGCCGTTGTTGCCGCCACGGACGATGGGGGGCTGCTACAACCAAAAGCCTTTGTTGTGTTGAAAGAGGGTGTGTCGCCTGCCGGTATCGACGTTATTTTGAAAGAGCATGTGAAAGAAGAAATTGGCAAATGGAAATATCCGCGCTGGGTAGAAGTTGTTGATGATCTTCCCAAAACCGCAACTGGAAAAATTCAACGCTTCAAACTTCGTGAGACAAAGTAATGACCAATATTATCTGGCAGGATGGCGGCAAGGGCCATGTGACTATCGACGGGCTTGCCCTTGAATTTTGTACCTATGGGCCCGCCCCGGACGCGGCGCCAACACTTGTAATGCTTCATGAAGGGCTGGGCTGTGTTGCGCTTTGGCGTGATGTTCCGACCCAGCTTGCCGCGGCGACAGGATGCGGTGTGTTTGTGTATTCCCGGGCAGGTTATGGCCACTCTGAAGCTGGCAGCCTGCCATGGAGACTGGATTACATGACGCGGCATGCCGAACAGGTGCTGCCGGTGCTATTGAATGCTCTGGCTCCGAAATCGCTGATTCTTCTTGGCCATAGTGACGGGGCAACGATTTCGGCCATGTATGCTGGCAGCCATGAAGATAACCGCTTGCAGGGGGTTATTCTTCTAGCACCGCATTTCTTTACTGAGGATTTTGGTCTTGCCGCTATTGCCGAGGCAAAGCAGGCATTTGAAACCGGCGACCTTCGCGACAGGATGGCTAAATACCACAAAAATCCAGATCATTGTTTTCGCGGTTGGAACGACGCATGGTTGCATCCTGATTTTCGCGAATGGAACGTCGCCGATTGTCTGGATTATATCCGCGTTCCGGTGCTGGCAATCCAAGGGCATGATGATCAGTATGGCAGTATGGCGCAGTTGGACGAGATTGCCGAGCGCTGTTATTCGCCGGTGGAGCAGCTCCGTCTGGATGCGTGCCGCCATGCCCCGCATCTCGATCATCCGGAAAAAACGACTGCCGCTATCGCTGCTTTTACCGATCGCATTGCCGCAATTAATGCAATCGATTAGATGAGCCGGATCGAAACAGGGTCAAAATATGTTTTATAATGCATAAAACAGGGGTTAATCGGGACTATTTTGGAAAATAACGCTCCAAAATAGCGACATATTGCATAAATTTATTTGATTTTGCCGGTTGGATGCGTAATATCGCTCAAGAATTTGGGGGATGTGAACATGACCGAAGCAAGCGACATTAAAAATCCGACCGATGAAGCTGTCGGCAAAACCGGCGATCAGAATTCTGCGATCATCGATTTTCAAACTGATCCGTCGCGCTACCGTCATTGGCGCGTCGAATATGCAGGCGACATTGCCAATCTGTACATGGATGTCGATGAAAAAGGCGGGTTGTTTGACGGCTACGAGCTGAAACTCAATTCCTATGATCTTGGCGTTGACATCGAACTGTCGGACATTGTTCAGCGGATGCGCTTTGAGCATCCCGAGGTTAAAGTCGTAGTCATGCAGTCCGGCAAGGACCGCGTTTTCTGTGCTGGAGCAAATATCCGTATGCTGGCAGGCGCGGCGCATGCCCATAAAGTTAATTTCTGTAAATTCACCAATGAGACCCGCAACAGCATGGAAGCTGCTGAGATCGATTCTGGGCAAAAATATATCTGTGCGATAAAGGGCGCTTGTGCTGGCGGCGGGTATGAGTTGGCGCTAGCCTGCAATTATATCATGCTGGTTGATGATGGCTCATCGTCGGTGGCACTTCCTGAGGTTCCACTTCTTGCTGTTTTACCGGGAACCGGCGGACTGACCCGCCTGACCGACAAACGTCAGGTCCGGCGCGATCTCTCAGACGTGTTCTGCTCGATGGAAGAGGGCGTAAGGGGAGGGCGAGCGAAACAGTGGCGGCTGGTCGATGAGGTCGTCTCAAATTCGAAATTCGATTCCGTCGTAGCTGAGCGCGCTGCTGAATTTGCCGCCAGTTCGACCAAAGCATCGGGATTGACTGGGATCAAGATGATCCCTCTGGAACGCACCATCAATGCAGATGGGTCTTTGCGATATTCTACCGTTGAAGTTGATTTTGACCGCCCCGCTGGTTGCGGTACTATAACCATCCATGGCCCTGATAGCCCGGCTCCTGCCGATATGGATGAATTTACCGCCGCCGGAGCCAACGCCTACATGCTTCGCCTTGTGCGTGAGTTGGATGATGCGATCCTGCATCTTCGCCTGAATGAGCGTGAGATCGGGCTTTTGACGTTCCGCAGTCAAGGTAATCTGGAAGCATTTCTTGCGCATGAGGCTCAGCTGCTTGGCGGCGGGGATCATTGGCTTGCGCTTGAGGTACAGGCATATTGGAAGCGGTTGCTAAAGCGCGTCGATGTAACCTCGCGTTCAATGGTGGGTCTGGTTGAGCATGGATCATGTTTCGCCGGGATTCTAGCAGAATTGCTGTTCGCGGTAGACCGCAGCTATATGATGGAAGATGAATTTGAGGGCGATAACCGGCCGATGGCTAGCATCACCCTGTCGCCAGCCAATTTTGGTCCGTTTCCGATGGCAAATGGATTGAGCCGCCTTGCCACCCGCTTTTTGGGAGAACCGGAAAGTCTGACCGCCGCCGAAATGGCAATTGGTGAGACGCTGGAGGCCGATGCGGCGCGCAATCACGGGCTGGTAACTTTTGCCTATGACGATGTTGATTGGGAAAATGAAGTGCGGATTTTCCTCGAAGAGCGCGCCAGTTTTTCTCCCGATGCAATGGTCGGAATGGAAGCCAATCTGCGCTTTGCC
>JAACDV010000170.1 GCA_009936825.1 Bacteroidota bacterium
GCTATTGGCGCGTGCGCTGTTTTTTGGTGGTGAGATTGGTAACGAAATTCCTGAAATGCTATATCAGGCGGTGGCGATTGTTCTGGCATATATTTACAGGGTAGATCGCGGCGAAGATCTTGAACGGCCAGACGTTGAATTGCCTGAAGATATGAAATTTGATGAATTCGGTAAGCCGCTTGTGGCTGGGGCAGGAGGTGTTTAATGCGGAAACAACGATCAATTGGTGAAATGATCAGCACGGTAACGTTTTTTGGCTTATCGGCCTATCTGTTGATTTTTAGCCTCGGATTGCTCGAAGAGAACGAAAAATTGCGTGGGGCGATTGGGTTGCTAGCAGCAACTTGTTGCGGCCTTGGTGGTTTGCGATTTGTGATCGCTGAATTTGTCGCAAAATGGCGAGACGGCTGATGAGTGATGATGTTAAAAATCAGGTCAGATGTCACGGCTGTGCGCATTATTTTATCACCTATGATCGCAACCGCCCCTATGGCTGTGCAAAGTTCGGATTTAAGACTAAAAGCCTGCCATCGCAGGTTGTGGTTGAGTCAACTGGCATGCAATGTGCATATCGGATAAACCGTTCGGCCACCAATCAAGGCCGCAAATTAGAAACCAGAGGAAAGTCTGATGGCCGGTGAACTTAATTCAGTGCAGGAAAGTATCAAGCTTGCGTTGGACGCTGCGGATGCAGCAACCGATGTAACCTCGGAATATAGTCAGGTAAAACGCGAACATAAGAAGTTGGAAAGTAAAGTGTCACAAATCCATCGTTACACCACCATAACCTTCGTGAGCGCCGTTTCAGCAGCGGTTATCGCACTAGCTTTTTCGGCGACATTGTATTTCAAGTCAATTTCTGAGCTAAAATTGATGACCTCAACCAACCGCGAAGGGTTGATTGTATTTTCTGAGAATATTGAGAGGCTAAATACGGTTCTTGCCGAATTGCAGGTATCACTGTCGAAACAAGAAGAATTGGTCAAGCTTAATCGTGAATCAACAACGCAAATCAGTGAATTGAAAAAAGTCATGGCTGATGGTAGCGCCAGCATTGTGGCGCAATTGCAAAAGACCGGCGATAGTTTGGGCGGATCAACAATCGCGCTTGGCGATGATTTGAAAACAGCGATGTCAGCCCAAAACAAGTCGGTAACGAACAGCTTTAAGGTTAGTCTGGCCAGCCTTGAATCATCTGTGATGAAATCCATGGCGGCCATTGATGAAAAGATTGCCAGCAACACCGCTTTGCAGAATGTTGCATCCTCACAAGCTAAAACCAAAAAAGAAATCGAAGCTTTGAAGATGCAGACCAAGGAAATTCGAAAACTCCTCGAGACTCAGCAAAATCGTATTACATTTCCCTAAATAAAGAGCCGTCACTGCGGCGGGTCATTCAGGTAGATGTTTAGATAACGGAGATCATGGTGGCCGAATTTGATCAAGATCACGCGGCCGGAATGGGGGCTGAAACTGCCAAAACTGCAAATCAAGGCGCAGCGACACCACAGTTTATCAAGATCAAATCGCTATCGCGCGTTTCACATGGGCGCGACCTTCGGCTTCGTGATGGCGATATTATTATTGCCATTGATGGTGAATTAAATACCAATGATATTGACCCGTTTCGGGCACTTGGTGCGAAGGCCGAACTCCTTGAAGAAAAACTGCTGCTGACCATCTGTCGCGGGGAGGTTGTTTATGATGTGTTTGCTGAGGGCAGGCTTGGTGCTGAATATGATTATGCTGACGCCGAAGCATCAAGCGCGGCTGCAGCGTTATTTGCCAAACATCATATGGGGCCAAAAGACCATTACCAAAATTATGAGGCGCTTCGTGACGTCCAGCGCCATGTTGTGCTTTATGATACTGGCTATTCGGCCATTGCAACCATTTTACCACCGGTCTGGCTGCTTCAACATCGTGCCTGGGAACCCATGGCTGCGGTCGTTGCTGCCTATGCGACATCTCTTGTAGTCCATTGGGGTGTGTTTGCCGTAACGGCAATATTGATGGCTATCTATTTCCACCGTATACAGTTTCGCCTGATTAGAAATTATAGCCTGTTTACCGAGCATTACTTTTGGCATGTCCTTGCAGCGCGTACTTCAGCTGAAGC
>JAACDV010000171.1 GCA_009936825.1 Bacteroidota bacterium
AAAACTGTCCGAACGCCAAAAACTGTCCGAGTAAACCTATCTGGCCACCCTATCTGCTCACCCTATCTGCCCACCCTATTCGGGGGCTTAAAAATTTATCTAATCTGAGGAATGTAAAAAATGCCTGTCACAAATTCTGTCCAAGCCAATGGTCGAACTTACGCCGCCTCGCGCAGTTGCGCTGTGGCGATTTGCCTTGATGGGTGTGAGCCTGCCTATCTGGATGTTGCCATTGCCCAGGGGTTGATGCCCAATGTGGCGCGCATCCGGGCTGAGGGCACCGATCGTATAGCGCATTCGGTCATTCCCTCATTTACCAACCCCAATAATATGTCGATTGCAACAGGCCGCCCGCCCGCCGTTCATGGTATCTGCGGCAATTATCTCTATGAGCCGGAAACGGGTGAAGAGGTGATGATGAATGACGTTCGCTTTTTGCGGGCACCGACGCTGTTTTCAAAATATTATGAGGCTGGCGCGCGCGTCGCTCTGGTGACCGCCAAGGACAAGCTGCGGGCGCTGTTGGGGGCAGGGCTGTCTTTTGATGAAGATCGGGCGATTTGTTTTTCATCCGAGCGCGCCGATATCGCAACACTAGCGGATAACGGTATTGAGAATGCCAGCGCATGGCTTGGCCGGCCCGTACCTGAAGTTTATTCAGGGGAGCTGTCTGAATTTGTATTCGCGGCTGGCGTTAAGTTGCTGGCCGAATGGGCGCCCGATGTGATGTATCTTTCGACCACCGATTATATCCAGCATAAATTTGCCCCCGAAGAGCAAGGCGCTAAGGATTTTTATGCCATGGTTGACAAGTATATTGGCCAGCTGGATGCGATGGGTGCGGCGATTGTGCTGACCGCCGATCATGGAATGAAGCCAAAACATGATGCCAATGGCGATCCGGCGGTGGTTTATGTGCAGGATCTTCTCGATGACTGGCTTGGCGCCGCAGCGGCCCGCGTTATTCTACCCATTACCGATCCCTATGTTGTGCATCATGGCGCGCTTGGCTCCTTCGCCACTGCCTATCTTCCCGAAGGGTCTGATCACGGCGATATCATCCAACGCCTTGCCGCGATTGATGGCATCATGCTGGTTGTGGATAAGGAGGAAGCTGTTCGCAGGTTTGAACTGCCAGATGACCGGATTGGCGATATTGTGCTGATTTCGGATGAGAATATAACCATCGGTACCTCGGCGCACCGCCATGATCTGGCTGCGCTGAAAGAACCACTTCGAAGCCATGGCGGGTTGACCGAGCAGGAAGTGCCTTTCATCGTCAACCGTAAGATTGATTTGCCATCTGGCCCTGAATTGCGGAATTTCGATGCGTTTTTCTACGCAGCCATCGCGGCCGCCCAATAAAAAAGCCCAATAAAAAAGCCTAATAGAAACAGGTACTAAGAGACAGGATTTTTAGATATGACAAAACAGGATATCCGCGTTGAAGCCATGCGCATCGGCGGCGAGAAAATCTATACAGACGCCGTTGTCGAAATTGAATATCCGCATACCGGCGAGGTGATTGCCACAGTTCCTGCTGGCGGGGCTGAACATGCCCGCCGCGCCTTTGAAATTGCCGCCGCATATAAGCCAAAGCTGACACGCTATGAGCGCCAGCAGATTTTGTTTCGTACAGGTGAGTTGATCCGGGAACGGCGTGAGGAAATCGCCCATTGGCTGACGCTGGAGCTGGGAATTTGCAAGCAGCACGCCTTGTATGAGACAGGGCGTTCTTATGATGTGTTCACGCTGGCAGGCCAGCTCGCCATTCAGGATGACGGGCAGATTTTCTCCTGCGATCTAACCCCGCACGGCAAAAGCCGCAAGATTTTCACCAAGCGCGAGCCGGTGCGGGCAATTTCGGCGATTACCCCGTTTAACCATCCGCTGAATATGGTGGCGCATAAAATCGCTCCGGCGATTGCGACAAATAATTGCGTGGTGTGCAAGCCAACCGAGCAGACCCCGCTGACCGCCATTACACTTGCCGATATTCTGTATGAAGCTGGTCTGCCGCACGAGATGTTTCAGATTGTCACCGGAATGCCGGGCGATATCGGCGATGAGATGATCACCAATCCGAATATTGATATCGTCACCTTTACCGGCGGCGTTCCGGTTGGCAAAATGATTGCTGAAAAGGCCGGGTATAAACGCACGGCATTGGAACTTGGCGGCAATGACCCGCTGATCATTCTAAATGATATCAAAGGTGATGATCTGGACAAGGCCGCAACGATTGCGGTTGCCGGTGCTACGGGCAATTCGGGTCAGCGTTGCACGGCGGTAAAGCGTATCCTCATTCAGGAAAGCATTGCCGATGAGATTGTGCCGCTGATCCTTGAAAAAGCCAAAGCGATCCGCTTTGGTGATCCGATGGATCCCGATACCCAGCTCGGGTGTGTGATCAACGCCAAAGCCGCCGAGCTGTTTGAAAACCGGGTGTTTGATGCCGAAAAGCGTGGCGCAAAAATTCTCTATCATCCACCGCGTGAAGGGGCTTTGCTGCCGCCTATCGTTGTTGATCATGTGCCGCATGAGTGTGATCTGGTTATGGAAGAGACCTTTGGCCCGATTGTGCCGATTATCCGTGTTCCGGATGATGATGCTGCGGTTATGGCAATCTCTAACAGCACTGATTTTGGGTTGTCGTCTGGCGTTATCACGGACGATCTGATCCGCGCCACAAACTATATTGAGGGGCTGGAGGTAGGCACTGTGAACATCTGGGAGCAGCCCGGCTATCGCATCGAGATGTCACCGTTTGGCGGGATTAAGGATTCAGGCAACGGCGTCAAGGAAGGCGTGTTGGAGGCAATGAAGTTTTTCACAAATGTGAAAACCTATTCCCTGCCTTGGCCGAACTAGGATGCGCGGACGCTTTGATCTGATATCAGGCCGCCGATGAGTGTTTCGGTTTTCGCCATCGTGCTCGCGGCTGCGATTATGCACGCAGCATGGAATGCGGTGGTGAAAAATGCGGGGGACCGCACGCTGGCCCTTGGTCTGGTGTCTGTCGGACATCTTATTCCGGGGATTGTGTTGGTGATAATTTCGCCGCTGCCAAGTCTGGCGGCGGTTCCTTATTTGATCGCCTCGACGATTATTCATTGGTTATATTTTTACTTGCTGAATATGTCGTACCGTGTTGGCGATTTGTCGCTAATATATCCGATTGCGAGAGGGGCGGCCCCTTTGATGGTGGCGGTTCCGGCTTTCTTCCTTCTTGGCGAGGCGCTAATGCCGTTGGCATGGGCCGGATTGCTGGCAATTTCGGCGGGAATTCTGCTGTTGGGAGTCTGGCCATCATCAAGGCCAAAATCGTCCCAGAAATCATCAGGCGACCGACCGTTATTGGCCATCGGATTTGCTGTTGCAACAGGAGTGATGATAGCCATCTATTCGCTGGTTGACGGGGTTGGGGTGCGTATTTCGGATGATGCGCTTTCTTATATTGGCTGGCTGTTTCTTTTAGAAAGTGTGATGATATTCTATATTTTCATCCCGCGAATGGATCGGTTTCGTGCACTTAGCAGCAGCCAGATACGCATCGGTTTTTATGGCGGGTTGCTGTCTGCACTGGCCTATGGACTGGTGCTGTAT
>JAACDV010000172.1 GCA_009936825.1 Bacteroidota bacterium
CCACCATTTCTTAACGTCGTTCAAGCCTCCGCGTCCGGCTAAATCATCCATTTTTGCAAGAATTTTTGCGGCCTGAGGAACGTTTGATGCTGCCCAGCGGAACGGGGCTTCAGCGAACAACCCTTCCAAATTCCATGGACAGGTCTTCATACAGCGCCCACACATCGCCCCGCCCAAAGTGCCAACGCGGTAGGTCGTGCATTTCTGGCTATCAGATTTCCAAATCTCATACCCGTTAAACATCCATTTCGGCCCGGCGGTAATTGCGCCTGACGGGCATTCACGCGCGCATTTCTGGCAATTATTACAAAAATTCTGCAAACCGAAATCAATCGGCTTGTCATGCGCAAGCGGCAGCGTCGTTGTCACCACCCCTGATTTCAACCGCGGTCCCAGAAACGGATGTAGGATCACTTCACCGATGCGGCTAACCTCACCAAGCCCGCTTAACAGCAATAGCGGCGGCTGTAAAACATCACCATCAATCACCGTATGCGCCTTTGCCTGAAAGCCCAGATTACGGATTTGTTTGGCAATGACGCCGCCAATCAGCGAAAACCGAAGATAGGCGCGCATCGATTGTGTAACTGAAATCCAGTCATCACCCGACGCGCCCTCCATCGCCTCAAACCCCTGATCGATAACCATGCTGATTGCCCCATCATGCGGCGGTGTAATCGCATCACCCCTAGCATCATGCGAATACCACGCCCAATCCGGACAGCGCGACAGGCCAACCGCATCCACCCCCAGAAAATAGCTGGTGGCCTTAATCGCGTCGGAATAATAGCTGGCATCTTGACTACCCGCATCAGCCTTTGGATTGGCCGGGCCGTCCTGAAGCAGGGCAAACGCGCCCAGCGCCCGGCGCTGCGAATAGGCGGTTGGTGATTTGCGAACATAATAGCCGCCGCTGGCAGCTTCCTGATTGCTTTTGCCCATATCGCCGAACTGGGCGCGCGCAAACATATCGGTGCGCTTTGGAACGCGCGGGATATGCGCCTCATCCATATAGGTCGTCGGGGTATCGACGGTTTTCAGCTTTTCTAGCGGCATTGCGCTGTCACGATAATCACGTTTGGCAAAAGGATCTTGATTAAAGGCAGATTTATTGGCGTGACGGCCAAGCTTCCAAGACCATCCGGACAATTCGGCGCGCGGTTGCCTCGCCAAAGGTGCAAGCGGCCGGTCATGGGCAAGCTGCATATCGGTGGTGATGACCGCAACGCCAAAACGCTGGCCAACATAGGGGGCGACAACCGCACCATTTTCCAAAACCGTAAGACCGCAGGCAACGCTGGCCGCCTGCAAGCAAATATCGGATGATGTCTGGGTATGCGCCTTGGCATCAAAGCCCAAAAGCCGCATATAATTGGCAATGACCGACGCCGTTTCCGATGACAACAGACAGGCCCGATGCGCCTGTGCATCCTGAATCCAATCGGCCCCGGGCTCATCAATGCGCGGATCGCGTTGATATTCATACAAAAATGTAATGGCCGAAGTATGACCGCCAATCCCTCGCGGCGGCGCGGCAATCGAATCCTTTAGATCAGCCATGATTGCATCAATTCCCGCCGCCAGCGTTTTTGTCTGACGCGTGCGGATCATCTCGCCAAGCGCATCAATTCCGGGGTTATGTTGCGGCGTGTCCAACCACATCGCCGCATTAAGCGGACCAATACCAATCATCGAAGCATCACAAAAATATCCGAATGATTTCAGATGATTAGACCTTTCAAGGGGATCGGCCGGGATGTTGGATTGCACATTGTTTACCATCCCATCCCGGATTGTATCCAGCATCGCCTGATGTTCACCCATCGCATTGATGATGCTGTGCGGGTCCTGCGGGCGATCAAACGACAGAAATTCGGTTTTACAGGACGAAAGATCGGGAAGATCATCGGTCCGCCGCAACCGGTGCAACGGGTATTGACCGTAATGAACGGGGCGGGATTTGCTGGAAAATAGCCGGTGTGAGCGCATCTTATTATACTACTTATTTTAGAGGCAGAACGGGGTGGCCATCCACCGAATAGGCTGCTGAATACCTCGCAGACAAAAAACTGATCACCAGAAGCTTCTGTGCTGCGGTTTCATTTGTAAATAAAAATTTCAGGCTGAGCTGAATTCCTCACAAGAGAACAATCTTGCGGCGTTAAAACAAACTGCCCTAGCGTTTAGCTGCTCCTTATGCTTATTTCAAATCGCGGATAACCGCAAAGCTGGTGTCAGAAATAGGGTTCAAGATGGTTGATGAAGAAACAATGCGCTCCTACGCTGCCAACATTGATGCCTTTCGCAAGATGGTGGAAACACAGCGCAAAAACCCGCATTTAACTGACTTTATGGGGCGTCTTCCCCGCAACGCAGCGGTTTTGGATTTGGGGTGCGGTATTGGCGATGCCGCCGCCATCATGCGCGCTGCCGGAATGGACGTTACCTGCATCGATGCCTCTCCCGACATGATTAAAGCGGCGCAGGAGATATATGGACTGACCGTTGAACAGCGCAGCTTTGATGACGTTAACGAGATCGGTGCCTATGATGGAATATGGGCAAGCTACAGCCTGCTACATGCACCAAAGGACCAGATGCCAGAAAATCTGGGACGCCTTCACCGGGCATTACGCGATGGTGGACTGGGGTATTTCGGCTTGAAAATCGGCATCGGAGAAACGCGCGACGATGCCGGCAGGTTCTACGGATATTATCAACAGAATGAGCTGACTGATTTGTTGAAGGATGCCGGCTTTACCATTTTGCGCACACAGACCAGCAAAATTGTGGGAATGCTTGGCAAGGACGAGCAAGGCATCAACATAGTAGTTAAACGCTAGAGTGTAGTTAAACGCTAGAGTGCCACCAAACGCCAGAGTACAGTTGAACGCTAGAGTGCCACCAAACGCTAGAGTACAGTTAAACGCTAGAGTGCCACCAAACGCCAGCCTTAAAAATACCAGTCCCCTAAACGCCAGAGTCTGGTTAACTCGGCAATCCGCGCCCCGCAGTTGCAGTTTTTTACCAGCTCAATTTACCCTTTAACATGATGGCATTGTTGAGCTTGCGCTGCGCCCTCATATTCTGATGTGATGCTTCGAGACTCGTCTCGAGATGATTGTCTATCTTAAAGCGTCCACCCAACCGATAGGTTCGTTTATTCTGTTCGGCCAGTGCCAACCCGCCATAAGGCGTTAGCAGACCCCGCACGCTATTAACCGCAAAACCGTAACCGACTTCGGCGTCAAGTTTCCGTCCGTTGGTCTGATTGGCCGCCTCAAAACCCTTATCCCAAAGCTGTTTCACCTTACTTTGCGACGGGCCATAACTTGGCGCCAGGCTTAAAGACAGACCTTCGCCATCGGCATTCGGATCAATGTTGATTAACAGATCACCGCCCCATTCATTATGATTGTCGTCCCGATGCACCGCCAGAACCCGTGCGCTACCCGCAACGGTAAGGCCAAGCGAGCTAACAAAATATTTCAGCCCGCCGCCGACTTCAACACCAAAGCAAGCCACGCCATCACCATCGTCAAACCGCAGCCCAACCTCGAGAGACGGCGTCAACGACTGTGTTGATGAGAGTTGCCGCTCATGCGTACCCTTCGCTATCATCCGCACACGCCTACTATTTGCGCTCGACGGGTCAATCAACCAAGCACCCTGAACCTTAGTGCGCGCGACCGATGCTTCACTGTTGAGATAAAGCGTGGTTTTACCGCCAGCAATCAGATCATCGCTTGAGATGAGTTTGGCGTTAACACCTGCCGCAGCTGTCTGTATGACGGCGACAGAACGCCATACGCAGCTAGG
>JAACDV010000173.1 GCA_009936825.1 Bacteroidota bacterium
ACCCGACAGGAATGCCGATGATTGCTGCCGGACGCGGCCCGCCTTCAGCAATAATCTCCAGCAACCTGAACAGCGCGGTGGGCGCATTGCCAATCACCACCAGCGCGCCTTGCAAATGCGGCCTCCACAGATCAACCGCCGCCGCAGACCTCGTTGTGCCCAGATTCCGGGCCATTTCAGGCGTCTTTGGGTCATTCAACGTAACAATTACCGTATTGTCAGCTGGCAGAAACCTGCGGGTGATCCCGCTTGCCACCATTTCACAATCACACAGCACCGCCCCGCCACCCCGCAAACTATCGCTGGCATTCGCGGCAAAATCCGGCGATGCCTCCAGATCATCGATGATATCCGGCATGCCGCAGGAATGGATCAACCGCTGGGCGACCTCAGCCAGCCCGCAAGGCAGCGCCGCGATGCCCGCCTGTTCCCGAACAAGGGCAAAGGATTTGGCATAAATCGCCGCCGGATCTTTGAGATATGGCTTCATGGTGCAGGTTAGGTCTCGCTTTTATGTGCGGCAGGTTTGCGATTACGAACCGATTCCGGACCAAGAGGATGCTTGGCATGCGGATAGGGATGATGCGCGTGATCATGATCGTGCGAATGATCATGCGAATGATCATGATCATGGTGATGATGATGATGGTCACTTTGGTCGAGACGGCACGCGCCCGTGCAAAAATGATCGCAAAGCTGGCAATCTTCAACATTACTCCCGGGGGCGGAAACGCCTTGACCTTCGACATGATGGTGGTGGCTTTCCTGGGCTAGGCCAACCTCATCCTCAAACCCTAGAACTTGCGAGCGATATTTGCACATCGCGCAGTTCATATTATTGCTGCCTTCCAGAATTTCACGAACCCGGTCAGCAAAGGTGGCAATCACCGCCGGATGGTCATTCAGATACCCTGCCTTAATGAATTCAATATCCGGATTGGCGGCGGCCACCTCGTCGGTAAAGCCATAAATCCGGTCGATCAGAATTCCCGAAAACAGGAAATAGGGAAACACAATCACGCGCTTAAATCCAAGGCGTGTTACATGCTCAAGACATGGTTGGACCAGTGGGAATGTCACCCCGGAATAGCCAACTTCCGCCCAGCCGAACCCAATGCCTTCCCACAACATCCGGGCAATTTTTGAAATATTCGAATTGGCATCAGGGTCCGACGCACCGCGCCCGATGACCACCAGACAGGTATCCGCAAGTTCAACCTTGCCATGCGCCTTATCGGCCTCTGCAACCGCCGCTGAAATCCGGTCTCCGGCGGCCTGCAACATTTGCAGATCAACCGCTAATTCGCGGCCATATTGAATGGTGATATTATGCGCGCCAGCATAGGTGTTGAGAACAGAAGGAATATCATTTTTGGCGTGACCGGCCGCGAACAGCATCCCTGGAACCGCCAAAACATGATTGACGCCCTGCTCGCGCAACTTATCAAGGCCCGTTTTAATCACCGGTGTGGCAAATTCCAAATATCCATATTCAACCGGCCAGTCAGGAAATAGCGGAGCCAGCTTTTCAGCAAGGACGGCAAATTCAGTCACCGCCGATTTTGACCGTGAGCCGTGACCACAGATCATCACTCCAAATTTCTTTTCATCAGGATTTGTACCGTCATGCATAAGAAGCTATTCCCTCTTTTCGATTTATTTTGTTACCCAGACTAATAACTGCCCGGCGAAACCCCATCCGGTTCCAGATTATCCGGCCGCCAGATTATCCGGCCGCCGGGGGAAATGACAGATTTGATGAAAAGCAGAGCGCCCGACATAAAAGAATTCAACCTGAAAAACCGTACCCTAGCCGCGTTTCAAGTCCTATTGTCTTTCATGTCTGTCTCGGGGCCCGGGATAAGTGCCTGCATTTGGTCCACAGCACCGGGATCGCTTTCATCTTGTTAGCCAAGTCCACCGACCGATAGATTATTTTGTACGCTAAATCCTAGTGAAGGCCAATGATTACAATTGCTCCAATCCGACCAAAGTTGAATTATGCCGCCTAAAATGCCACACCAAGATTACCTCTTAACCCGAGCCGTCACTGCCCTATCGCCATCAGGGGACCTAGCCGAATAATGCTGTCCGATATTTTGCATTTTGATTTATCCCTATTTTCCGATTTGGGCCTTTCCGATTTGGG
>JAACDV010000174.1 GCA_009936825.1 Bacteroidota bacterium
AAAGTGTTGACCGTGCCAATAGTGCCAGAACAGCGTCCTAACCTCGCCAGCACGGGGCCAATCGAAAAAGAAAAAACCTCAAAATTTCTGCCAAAAGCCTTTTTGCCGCAAAGGTAAATGTTACAAGGACCGCGTGCTGGTGTTATGCTCCGGCGCAATTCACTCAAGTCCGATTTAATAAAGTCTGGGCACCAAAGAACTGCCCCCCCCGAAAGATTGGCCTACCGAAAGACTAACATTATGTTCAAGCGCCGAAATAGACGTTCTAGATTAGAGCTAATTCGCACCCTCGTTTGGCCTGCGCGTGGTTTCGGGCGTCTTTTTTCTTATATTTTGCAGCGCGTTAAGCGGATGTCGGGCACACCAACTTCGATCGCGATTGGGGCTGCTTGGGGTGTTTCGGTTTCATTTAGCCCTGTTATTGGCCTGCATTTATTGCTGGGGATGATGTTGGCCTTTGTGACGCGCGGTAATATGTTGGCGTGTCTGTTTGGAACATTAGTCGGCAACCCGTGGACGTTTCCGCTATTCTTTTATCTGGAATATCAGCTTGGCTCGGGGGTGATATGGTTTGCTACCGGTGAGACTAGCCAGATGGCAAGTTCAATGCAGGCGTTCATCGGTATGTTTCTCGCCAATCCTGCGGCAACCATAGGCATATTGTTCGCCCCGATCTTGGTTGGATGTTTGATTTTCGGAATAATCGCCTGGTTTGCAACTTTTGGATTTGTCTATTGGGCGGTTAAGGGGTGGCGCGAACACCGAAAGCGCCGACTTGCCGCTGTTCGGCGGTTGCGCGCTTCGGACGGGCCCCGGAATGACAATGACGCAATGCGGCGGGTAGCGGCAGCCAACGCTGCTGCTATCGCTAAGGCAGCTTCAGATGACGCAAAACGGGGAGGGTCTGGAACATGAACAGCACACCAGAAAACGACAATAAAAGTGATAGCGGCTATCTTCGTCTTGGCGTGAATATTGACCATGTTGCCACTGTTCGCAATGCGCGCGGCGGCGTTAATCCTGATCCTGTGCGCGCGGCTATCTTGGCCCAAGAGGCGGGTGCAGACGGCATCACCGCGCATCTTCGTGAGGATCGCCGCCATATCCGTGATGATGATATTGTGGCAATCCGTGAGGCGATTTCAATCCCGTTGAATTTTGAGATGGCTGCCAGCGAAGAAATGGTCGCCATAGCTTTGGCGGTGCGTCCCCACGCTACGTGTATCGTTCCCGAACGCCGTGAGGAGGTTACCACCGAAGGCGGGCTTGCCGTTGCCGGGCGTGAAAATGAACTGCTGTGGCATCTAGCCCCGATTAAGGAGGCCGGTATCCGCCTTTCGCTTTTTATTGAGCCGAAGGAGGATGAGCTTCGCGCCGCAGCGTCGGTCGGCGCGGATATTGTGGAACTGCATGTCGGGCGTTATTGCGATGATGTGGCCGGACGCGAAGCCGAATTTGCCCGTATTCAACGCGCTGCCATTCTTGCCGAGGAATTGGGAATCGAGTGTCATGCCGGTCATGGTTTAGACTATGAAAACGTTGCCGCGATTGCGGCAATACCCCAGATATGTGAGCTGAATATTGGACATTTCCTGATTGGTGAGAGTATTTTTGTGGGGATGAGCGCGGCAATTGCCGAAATGCGGCGACTTATAGAGGAAGCGCGCGCTAATGCCCCCGATGCATAATTTTTTCTTAAATAGCGGAATGGGTTTAGACCTATCCGGCGGGGTATGCCGATTTCAGGAAAGGCCGGTTCTGTGATTGTCGGGATTGGCACTGATATTGTTGATGCAAGGCGAATTGCCGGATCACTGGACCGATTCGGTGAAAAATTCGAGGCCAGAATTTTTACCGATACCGAACGCATTGAGGCCCGGAGGCGCGCCGATCCAGCGCTTTATTTCGCCAAAAGATTTGCCGCCAAGGAGGCCGTCTACAAAGCTTTATCCGGAGCTGGAATTGACGGGCTGGGCTGGCGAGAGGCCGAAATCACCAATGATGAACGCGGCGCACCGGTTATCGCGGTGACAGGCGCGTGCAAAAGGGCGCTTGAGCGACTGACGCCGGATGGTTATAACCCGACGATTAACATTTCGTTGAGCGATGAGCCTCCTTACGCGGTGGCCTTCATTACCATTTCAGTGGTTAGCCAACGCAAATCCATGGTGAGTGAGAGCAGATGAGTGACCAGAAAAAAGAAAACCGCTTTGAACCGATCCGCACTATTGTGATTGCCGGCTTGCTGGCCCTTGGCTTTCGCTCGCTGCTGTTTGAACCATTTAACATTCCGTCGGGCTCGATGATCCCCACGTTAAAGGTCGGCGACTATTTGTTCGTCTCAAAATTCTCCTACGGATATTCGCGCTATTCCTTTCCGCTGGCCTTCCTTCCCTTTGAGGGGCGCATTCTGGGCAGCGCGCCCGAACGCGGCGATGTGATCGTGTTTCGTCAGCCAAAGAATGAATCGGTGGCTTTTATCAAACGGCTGGTGGGCCTGCCGGGTGACCGGATTGAGGTCCGCAAGGGCATTTTGCATATCAACGACGCGCCAGTAACCCGCACCCGCAGCGGCAGCGGCACGGCGGCGGACGGATTTGCCGTCATGCAATATCTGGAATTTGAAGAGACGTTTCCGGATGGGGGAACCCACCGTATTCGTGAGATGACCGATAAGGGCACGCTGGATAACACGCGCGTCTATACCGTTCCCGAAGGCCATTTCTTTATGATGGGCGATAACCGCGACCGCTCAAATGATAGCCGGACCCCGTCGGTTGATATGGTTCCGTTTGAAAATCTGATTGGTAAGGCGCAGTTTCTGTTCTTCAGTCACAATGGAACATCGCGCCTCTGGGAAGTCTGGAAATGGCCCTTTGCCATTCGCTATGGCCGTATCGGAGATGGTATTACTTGACCGGCGATCCTGATAGAAATGCGGATGTGGCGGCGCTTGAGGCGCTGTTGGACCATAAATTTGCCGATCAGGCGCTGCTGCTTGAGGCGCTGACGCATTCGAGTGCCAATACAAATCTGGGGCCGGGCAAAAGCTATGAGCGTCTGGAATTTCTGGGTGACCGTGTTCTGGGTCTTATTCTTGCCGAGTATTATTTTACCGAATGCGCGGAAGGTGATCAGGGCGATCTGTCTTTGCGGCTTCATGCCGCCGCCCGTCAGTCGGCGTTGGCCGGGGTTGCGCGAGACCTGAACATTGCGCGCTATATCAAGGTGCAGTCCGGAATGGATGCCGCCTTGAATGACGGGGTGCTGTCTGATGTGATGGAAAGCCTGATTGCGGCGCTGTATATAGATGCAGGGCTGGAAGCCGCGCGCCGTTTGGTTAAAACCCACTGGCCGCTGGATCGGGGTTCGGTGACGAATGGTGATAAAGACGCCAAATCATTGCTTCAGGAATTTGCGATGCAGCGGGGCGGCGAGGTGCAGGGTGAAAATGCTCTGCCAAAATACCGGCTGGTTGAAAAAACCGGACCTGACCATGCCCCCCGGATGATTTTTGCGGTGCATCTTGAAGGCTATCCTGAACAGCAAGCCAGCGGGGGAAGCCGTAAACAGGCGGAACAGCGCGCCGCCGCCTTGCTTCTTGCCCTTATTTCGGGCGCGGAGACATAAATGCCTAAAAAACGGGAACAGCCTGAAACTGTGGAGAGCGACATCGAGACAAAAAATCTTGAAGAGGACGGACATTCTGATTCCGGGGCAGCGCATCAGACGCGAGCTGGGTGTGTCGCGCTGATCGGGGCGCCGAATGCAGGTAAATCAACCTTGATGAATGCCATGGTTGGATCAAAAGTGTCGATCGTGACACCCAAGGTGCAGACCACGCGCAGCCGGATTCGCGGTATCGCCATGGAGAATAATGCGCAGATTATTTTCATCGATACCCCGGGAATTTTCAAGCCTAAGCGCCGCCTCGACCGTGCCATGGTTCATGCTGCCTGGAGGGGCGCGGAAGATGGTGATGTTGTCCTGCTTTTGCATGATTGCGCGCGGCGCGTGATAGATGATGATACGCACACAATCGTTAAACAGCTGGCCACGACGGGCCGCCGGGCCTCGCTGGTTCTGAACAAGATTGATCTTGCCCCGCAGGAACGCCTGCTAACCCGGGCCGATGAGCTGTCCAAAGCCTATGATTTTGAGCGCATTTTCATGGTTTCTGCGGAAACGGGAAATGGCATTGAAGATCTGAAAACTTGGCTTGCCGAGCAAATGCCGGCCAGCCCTTATCTGTTTGATCCCGAAGACCTGTCCGACATGCCGCTTCGTCTTCTGGCAGCCGAAATGATGCGCGAAAAGCTGTTCTTGAACCTGCATCAGGAACTTCCCTATCAGTTGACCGTCGAAACTGAAAAATGGGAAGAGTTTGAAGATGGCAGCGCCGCCGTTCACCTGACGGTGTATGTGGCGCGCGATGGCCACCGGGGAATCATTCTTGGCAAGCAGGGCCAGACCATCAAGCGTGTCGGCACAGCCGCGCGGGTGGAACTGGAAGAGGCACTGGGGCGCCGGATTCATCTGCTCAGCCATGTAAAAGTGCGCAAGGACTGGATGGATGATGCGGCGCGCTATACGGTTTGGGATCTGGATTACGATGCCTGAATGGGCTGAAGATGCTCTGATTATATCGGTGCGCCCGCACGGCGAGTCTAGCGCGCTGGTGAATTTGCTGACTGCCGGTCAGGGGCGTCATGCAGGCCTTGTGCGGGGCGGGGCGTCATCGCGTCTTCGCGGAACCCTGCAGCCGGGCAACCGGGTGTCAGCGCAGTGGCGCGCGCGTTTGCCCGAACAGCTTGGCACGCTGCAGGTTGAGCTTGTCAAATCTGTTCCCGCGCTTTTTCTGGATGATCCGCTGCGTCTTGCTGGTGTAGCCTCGGCCTGTGCCTTGCTTGAGGGCTGCCTGCCGGAGCGCGAGGCACAGCCGGAGCTATTCGCTGCGAGTGAGGCGCTGTTTGATCTGGTGTGTATTGATGATCCCGAGCATCGCTGGCTTGAGGGCTATATCCGCTGGGAGTTGGGATTATTACAGGCCGCCGGATTTTCGCTAAATCTGGCGAGCTGTGCGGTTACCGGACAGAGTGCGCGCCTTGCGCATGTCAGTCCGAAATCGGGCCGTGCCGTGGGTGAGAATGCCGCGGGTGAGTATGCTGGCAGAATGCTGGCCCTGCCGCGCTTTTTGGGAGGTGTCGCCTGCAACCGGCATGATTATGATGCGGGAATGGAGCTGACGGGACATTTACTTGAACGCCGTGTTTTTGCCGCTCATCACGCCGATTTACCGCCACAAAGGCGTCGTTTATCCGATATGGTGACTGGCATATATGGTGGTTTGACGGTATAACACCCCCAACGATTTGTGGGTACACTCGGTAAAACAACGATTAAGTGACAGGATGCTTAGCGGATGAGTGACGAAAGTCTGATTGACGATTCACACGAAGCTCAAGGGGAAATTATCAACACTCCCTTTTCGGACGCGCTAAGTGAGCGCTACCTTGCCTATGCGCTGTCAACGATCACCTCGCGCTCGCTTCCCGATGTACGCGATGGGCTAAAACCTGTTCACCGCCGGCTGTTGTTTGCGATGCGCCAGCTTCGCCTTGATCCCGGTCAGGGTTTTAAGAAATCGGCGCGGGTTGTTGGTGATGTCATGGGTAAGTTTCATCCCCATGGAGATGCTGCAATTTATGACGCGATGGTGCGCCTTGCTCAGGAATTTGCCATGCGGTACCGGCTGGTTGATGGTCAGGGGAATTTTGGCAATATCGACGGGGATAACGCCGCCGCCATGCGCTATACCGAGGCGCGGATGACCGACGTTGCGCAACTTCTTCTGGATGGAATTGACGAAGATACGGTCGATTTTCGCGCCACCTATGACGGCGAATCTGAAGAGCCGTGTTTGCTGCCCGCCGGGTTTCCGAACCTGTTGGCAAACGGCGCGCAGGGCATTGCCGTTGGAATGGCCACATCCATCCCGCCGCATAATGTTATTGAGCTGGCCAGTGCCGCGCTGCATTTGATCAAACATCCGAATGCGGGTGTTGATACGCTGTTGCAGTTTGTTCAGGGGCCTGATTTTCCAACCGGCGGCATTCTGGTTGAGCCTGCTGAAAATATCCGTGAGGCCTATAATACCGGGCGCGGCGGCTTTCGGGTTCGCGCGCGCTATGAGGTTGAAAAGGAAAAGGGTGGCGGTTGGCAGATTGTCATCACGGAAATTCCTTATCAGGTGCAAAAATCGCGTCTGATTGAACGGATGGCCGACATGTTGCAGGCAAAAAAACTGCCGTTTCTTGCCGATATCAGAGACGAGTCAACCGATGATATCCGCGTTGTGCTAGAGCCAAAATCACGCCGCCTAGAGGCTGAAGTGGTGATGGAAAGCCTGTTCAGGCTGACCGATCTTGAAACCCGCGTTCCGCTTAATCTGAATGTTCTGGATGCCGAGGGCAAACCCGGTGTTCTTGATTTGCGCGGTGCCCTTAATGCGTGGCTTGCACACCGGCGCGTTGTTCTTGTCCGGCGCTCGAACTTTCGGCTTGGCAAGATCGAGGCGCGCCTTGAGGTGCTGGAAGGCTATCTGGTTGTTTATCTCAATCTGGATGAGGTTATTGCTATCATCCGTGAGGCCGAT
>JAACDV010000175.1 GCA_009936825.1 Bacteroidota bacterium
CTGTTTTTCCGGATATATAGACGCTTCGGTTTCCGCTGGAACCATGGATGGCTTCATTGCAGATAATGACCTTGCGCGCAGTGATGTAAGCGAAGCTACATCGCAGAAATGTGATAAACGAACACGGCTAGTCGGGGTGATGAACCTGACCACACCGTTCACAATTACATCTGACACCAAGATTTTTCAGTTTAATTTTATCCTGACCAATTATGGTGTGCAGTTCATTGATACCAATAGTGGCCCTGCTATTCCCGAAGAATTTAGTAGCGCCCCCTTCTCCGGCAGCTTTACCGTTTCTGAATAAGGTCGAAATTCCAGAAACTTTGGGTCTGGAAACTTTGGTTTCGGAAACTTTTGGGGAGCGGGCGTTAAATAATTCGAAAAGGCGGAAAGCATAATGTCCGCCTTTTCGTCCTTTTTCGGCATAGCTACCAGCCCAAATTGCGGTGATGTTTGACACCGAATAGCCGCGCCTTTTACTCTCGTTCCGGATTGTTATGGATTACCCCATTCCAATTGCCGCTGCTGAGAGCAGACGAGATAGGTCATTATGCGCACGACGAAAACCATTCACGTTATCTCCTGCCATGCCGAAGGTGAAGTCGGCGATGTAATTGTCAGCGGTGTTGAACCTCCCCCCGGCGATACGTTATGGGAGCAGCGCAATTTCATTGCCAAAGACCAGACCCTTCGTAATTTCATGCTGAACGAGCCACGCGGCGGAGTCTTTCGCCATGTGAATTTGCTGGTACCACCCAAACACAGAGATGCGGCGATGGGATGGATTATCATGGAGCCAGAGGATACGCCGCCAATGTCAGGCTCGAACGCCATTTGTGTGGCAACGGTTTTGCTGGATACCGGCATTATCAAGATGCAGGAACCGGTGAGCGAAATGACATTGGAGGCCCCCGGCGGGCTGGTACGGATACGGGCTGATTGCCGCAATGGCAAAGCGGAACGGATCACGGTGCAAAATCTTGCGTCCTTTGTTGACAAGCTTGGCGCGCGCATTGATGTTCCGGGAATGGGCGAGATGATTGTCGATACCGCCTATGGTGGCGATAGTTTTGTTATTGTCGATGCTGAAAATGCAGGGATTGATCTTAGCGCCCCCAATGTGCGCAAAGATGCGCGCAAACTTGCCGAGACCGGCATTCAAATAACCAACGCCGCCACCCGGCAGTTGGGCTTCACCCACCCTGATAATCCCGACTGGAAGCATATTTCATTCTGTCTTTTCGCCGGCAAGCTAGAGCAAACAGAGGACGGGTTGCGCGCAAGTGCCGCCGTAGCCATCAGGCCGGGAAAGATTGACCGGTCGCCAACCGGAACATCGGTATCGGCGCGAATGGCCTTGCTTCACGCAACCGGCAAAATGGCGGTTGGGGATAGGCTGACATGCGTGTCGATTATCAATTCGCAATTTCAGGGTAGAATTATGTCCGAGACATCGGTTGTCGGCACTCCGGCGATTATCCCCGAAATCAGTGGACGGGGATGGATCACCGGCGTTCATCAGCACATGCTGGATCCGGATGATCCTTGGCCACAGGGCTATAGGCTCAGTGATACATGGCCCACCTTGCTGTAACCCGATGACTGATTATCAAAACGCATCCCAAACAAAAGTTCAAAAAAAGTCGCAAAAAAAATGTCAGGCATTTTCATGCCTGACATCACAGCTTTTTAGATATTGGTGGGTATCTTTAGAGGGCTTTGAGGTCCACTGCAGATGTTTTACCGTTCTGGCCTGTTTCCAGTTCGTATGAGAGGCTTTGCCCTTCATTCAGTCCGTCCATTCCAGAATTCTGAACAGCCGTGATGTGAACGAACACATCCTGTGTTCCGTCTTCAGGCTCAATAAATCCGTAACCTTTTTGGGAATTGAACCATTTTACTTTTCCGTTAGCCATATTTTTGGATTCCTTATTTATGCCAATACTTAAACCGCATTTAGGAAACCTAAAAGACGACCTATTCGCATTAACCAAATTGTTGTCTCCAGCATTGGAGGTAATTTTCTTTACTTCTAAAAAGAAAAATAATCAAACAATAAAATAAAATACATTAAGAAAAATGACCTTTTTTCGTTGAAATAACGCTTTTGTGAAGTCTGAGCACCATCGCACTACGATTTTGCCTGATTTTTAAGCACAAAATTCATCCGCAATTTGTTTGTAACCTTGTTTTTGGGTGCCTTGTGCTTTTTTGGGGGAAACTTGGGCGTAAATGACGCAAATAAAATTTATCATCGCGGCGCACATCAGGGACGCATCCTATATTTCATCGTCGTAAATGCCCCCGACATAGTTTTCCTCGGCATAGTTTTCTTCGGTATAATTTAGTTCTGCGTGATGTCCTGCGGCGTAACTGTCAAAATCAACCCCGTTATCAAAGCTGATCCCCTCATCATCCGCCGGAATTCCATGCTGGTCATCAGGCCCATGCTGGTCGTTAGGCCCATTCTGGTCATTACCCCCATGCTGGTCATTAACTACAGCCAGAAAAATACTCGCCCACGACTTTAATTTTGACGGACCAACACCGTTCAGGGTCGCAAATTCTGACTTTGTTTGCGGCCTTATGGTCGCTAGTTGCAGCAATACGGCATCGGTCAAAATCGTAAAGGCCGGGTTTTTTTGCTGTCTTGCAATTTCCAGCCGCTTTGCTTTCAGCCGTGACAACAATGCAGCATCCTCACCCGACAGGTTTGTCTCGACTGGCTTCACCTTTGTCTTTCGCTCGGTTTTGGCAAGTTCAATCTTTCTATGTTTAAACCCTGCTTCGCCTTTCAAGATCGCAGTGCCGCTGGAGGTAATTTCCAGACGTCCATATTTCTCGATGTTCAGGCGAATATGCCCCGCTGTCAGCATCTGGAGCACGAACACCTGCCACCAAGGGCGCGGCTGATCTTGCCCCACACCAAAGGTTTTCAGCTGGTCATGGCCGCGTTCCTTAATTTTTGGTGTCATCGTACCGCGAACAACATCGATCACATGCGCCTGTCCAAAGGTGCTTTGTGTACGGAAAATCGCCGATAACAGCTTTTGCGCATTGATTGTACCGTCAATCATTTCAGGCGGGTTAAGACAGTTGTCACAATTTCCGCAGGGCGCCATATCCTCATCAAAATATCTAAGCAGTATCTGGCGCCGGCAATTTGATCCCTCGCAATAGGCGATCAGCGAATCCAGACGTTTTTGCTCGCGGAACTTATGATCACTATCCTCGCCATCCTCATCAATGAACTGACGGCGCATGCGCATATCATTCAAGCCAAATAAAAGCAGCGTGTCAGAGGCCAGCCCGTCACGCCCTGCCCGTCCGATTTCCTGATAATAGGCCTCCATACTGCCGGGCAGGCTGACATGCATCACAAACCGGATATCAGGCTTGTCAATCCCCATGCCAAAGGCGATGGTCGCCGCCATCACCATTCCCTCTTCGCTCATAAACCGGTTTTGGCGGTCGCGCCGCATGGC
>JAACDV010000176.1 GCA_009936825.1 Bacteroidota bacterium
TCGGACAGTTTTTGGCGTTCGGACAGTTTTCGGCGCTCGGATAGGGCTTCGGGTGGTGGTGCGGCGCTGGCAACCCCCATTTCCCCTAGAGCAGCACTGGCAGCTGCAACAACCCCCTGCATGACAGCTGCATCCATCCGGCCAATACATCCGATGCGAAAACTGTCAACAACGGTCAGCTTTCCCGGATAGATAATATATCCCGCAGCTTTCATCAATTCATAGAAGCGTGCAAATTCAAACGCTGGGTCGGCAGGACTGAAAAACGTGACAATAATCGGCGAGAGCCAACGCGAATCCAACAGCGTTTCAAAGCCAAGTTCGCGCATGCCTTCGACGAGAGTTTCACGGTTTTGCGTATATCGCGCGCAGCGTCCGGCAACTCCGCCCTCGCCCTCATGCAGACCCAAGGCCACCAAGAATGCCGCAACAATGTGGGTTGGCGGCGTAAATCGCCATTGGCCGGTCGCCTCCATCGCATTCCATTGCGCGAAAATATCAAGGCTCATCGAATGACAATTGCCCTTCGATGCCACCAGCACATCCCGTTTTACAAAAACAAAACCAAACCCCGGAACGCCCTCGATGCATTTATTGGCCGAAGATACCATCGCATCAAACTGAACGGTCGCCGGATCAATCGCCACCCCGCCAAAAGCCGACATGCTGTCGATCAGCAACCGGCGCCCCGCCGCTGCCGTCACCTCGGCAATTTCTTCGATCGGGTTCAAAATACCGGAACTAGTCTCGCAATGAATGACGATGACATGCGTGATTTTGGAATCTGCGGCCAGAATTTCGGCAACCTCGTCCCCGCGCGGCGGCAGATAATCACCCTTATCCAAAAGATGATAATCGCGCCCCAGATAATCCATTATCTGCGCTGCCCGAAGACCATATGCACCGTTTGCCAAAACTAGAACCTTGCCATCGCGCGGCACAAAACTGCCCAACATAGCCTCAACCAGAAAGGTGCCGGACCCCTGCACCGGAACGCATTCATACGCCGCTGCACCCGCACCCAGAAGACCCAATAATCGCGCTCTTAAATCGGCGGTCAATTCACGAAAATCTGCATCCCAACTTCCCCAATCACGAAGCATTGCCTGCTTGACCTCGATGGCGGTGGTCAGGGGGCCGGGCGTCAACAGATAGGGCTCACCTAACGCAGGCGCAGGGAAGTTTGAATCCGGAAGATTGGGGGATGCCGGAAGATTGGGGGATGCCGGAAGATTGGGGGATGCCGGGGTGGCAATGTGATCTGAAGACATGTGATATGCTCTCAAAACTGCGCGGCCAGAGGAAGGTATGACGAAGTGTTTGACTGAAATCGTTCCATATGTAAAATCTTTAGTTCTTATTGTTATATAAATTTTACCTATAGATAAAAACCGATGCGTTACACTCAACTTCGTGCCTTTCATCAGGTTGCCCTTCACGGCGGCTTCTCACGGGCTGCCCAAAGCATGAACCAATCGCAACCATCGCTGTCCGAACAGGTGCGCCAGCTGGAAAAGACGCATGATTTTCTGCTATTCACGCGTGAAAATAAACGTGTAGCGCTGACCAAGGCTGGAGAGCAGCTATTCCTGCTGACCCGCCAGTTTTTTGAAAGCGAGGATAACATTGCGGCGCATTTGCAGGCGTCGCGGGCTGCGGTTTCCGGCACCCTGAGGATCATCGCTGATTCCGCCGTTCATGTGACCAAGGCGCTGCATCATTTCCGCACCGATCATCCGGATGTTCTGGTTGATATGCGCACGGGAAACTCGGCTGAGGTGTTGCAGGCCCTTCGCACCTATGAAGCTGATATCGGCATTCTTGGCAGTCCGGCAGATGCCCCTGATTTGACTGCGATTGTGCTTGGTAGCTCGCCGGTTATAGCCATTGCGGCGCGAGAATTTTTCAGCGAAATACCAACGCATCTGTCGCTTGCTGAACTTGGTGCGTTGCCGCTGATCTTTCGTGAACGCGGATCCCATACACAAGCCAAATTGATCACCGCATCACGCGATAGCGACATTATTCTGCGCCCGGTTATTGAGGTTGAAGGCAGAGAGGCGATGCGCGAACTTGTGGCAAGCGGGCTGGGGATCGGCTTTGTTTGTGAGGCTGAAATTGGCGCCGATGACCGTCTTGCGCGCATTTCTATCGGGGTGGATAGCAGCATGGCAATGACCGAAACACTGGTTCACATGTCGGTGCGCCAAGACGTGCCAATGATCAGAGCCTTTATAAAAGCAGTGGGTCACTAAGGTTACTTAAATTCTTATTGTCAGAAATATCCCCACACGATGATTGGTTTGGGCAGGTTGGCAGATTTCACTTGATACCGGGTCCCGGGGTGTGGTTGCGTAACCTTAACACGCATCGTGTTAAACATGACCTTTCCCGGTTCTGTTTTCTTGTGATCTTTTGCTTTCTTATGTATGAGGTTCGTCATGACACCTAGGGATACCAATGTCCTATTTGTTGTTCTTGATCAGATGCGTGCCGATTGTCTGCATGGCGCGCTTGCTGATGCTGCCCTTTCTCAAAATCCAAACAGCATGTCGAATATTCGCGCCCTTATGGATGATGGGGTTAGCTTTACCAATCATGTTTCGGTGACCAGCCCTTGCGGGCCTGCCAGAGCGTCTATTTTGACCGGCCAGTATGCGATGAATCATCACTCGGTGCGCAATGGAACGCCGTTGGCACATGACAAGCCCAACCTTGCCAGATCATTGCGTGCTGGCGGCTATCAGGCATTGCTTTATGGCTATACCGATACATCGCCGGACCCGCGCGAATATAACGCCAATGATCCGGTCCTGACATCCTATGAGCAGGTGCTTCCCGGATTTTTTGAGGCGCTGGAAATGCGCTTTGATGATAGCCGCACATGGCGCGGATATCTGGCGGCGAAAGGCTATGATGTTCCGAGTGGCAAAGGGATTTATGTGCCGGACGGCCCACAACCAAACTCACCCGCGATCTATAAGGCCGAGCATAGCGACACGGCCTATTTAACCGACAGGCTGTTGCAAGATTTGCCAACCCGGGGCGATGGATGGTGCGCGCATGTAACCTATATTCGCCCGCATCCGCCCTTTGTTGCACCGGCACCTTATAATACGATGTTCAGCGCGAAAGACATGCCGCCGCCTGCCGGAGGCGAGGCGTCGGGCGCCCATCCGTTTGATGTGCCAGCGATAAATTACCGGCAATTGTCCAATATGATTGTAGGATTTCCCGATATCCAGCCAACGCCGGAAAATATCGCTGCAATCCGGGCTATCTATATGGGGCTTGCCAATGAGGTGGACCATCATTTCGGGCGAATCATTTCCTATCTGAAGGAATCGGGACAGTATGAAAACACGCTGATTGTCGTGACCGCCGATCATGGCGAGATGCTGGGGGATTATTCCTGCTGGGGTAAGGTCAGCTATTTCGATGCGGCTTTTCGCACGCCCCTAATCATTCGTCTGCCTGATAATCGGGGCAATGATGACGCCTCCACCACCCCCCTTGCCGCTGGTAGCCGCGTTTCCCTGCCCACCGAATCCATCGATATCACCCCCACGATTCTGGATGTTTTAGGACTCGATATCCCCGATTCGATGGATGGCCGGTCACTTTTGCCGATTCTGGCCGGCACCCAGCCTGATGATTGGCGGCGCTATAGCGTCTCGGAACTGGATTTTGGTGATCCTGTTAATCCAACCATCTGGCAACGCGAACTGGGCCTGTCATCAGCCGAGTGCAATTTGACGATTCTTCGAACCGACACGCATAACCTGATACATTTTGGCGGCGAGCTACCGCAAATCCTGTTTGACCATAAGGCGAATGCTGAAGGGATTGATATTTCGGATGCGCCGGGCTCTGATGCACTCAGGCTAGGGCATAGTGAAATGTTGCTTAGTCACAAAATGATCCATTCTAGAGGTCTGTTTTCCCAAACGATGATCACAGAATCGGGGGCGGTGCGCGGCGAATTTTAACTGTTGAGTAAAGGTATGATCATGCCGCCGCCCCTTTTGGGAGACAAAAACCAAACAGACATAAAAATGCAACAAATTGCATTTATTACAGTTTCTGTGGAACGAAACCACATTTACATCAACCAAAAATCGAGTTCGAAAAAAAAAGCTGGAACTGTTTGACATTTAGGGCAAGAGTTAAATATTGAGTCTAACTTTGGTTTAAGCAATCTGGCTTGGGAATCTGATAAAGGGTCCGTTAGTCAACGAGTTTGCTGTATTCATTTTGCTGGGAGAAGCCAAACCCAGCTAAGGACGTTTTTCGTAGAAGAATAATTCTACGTCAGGGAACTCTATTGTCCCCAAGTCAGATCAGGTCGAAATGTCGGCCTGCGATTAAAACAGGAGAGGGTAATGAAACGATACTTCCTTCCAACTATGGTAATGCTGGCCCTGCCGATTACCGCCTATGCAAACTGTCCGGAAATGTCCGTGGCAGATATGAAGGGTGTCGCCGGTGGCGATTATCCTCAACAGTATGAAGTTGCGGAACTTGAAGCTGCAGCGAACTGTAAAATGTCTTTTTCTGGCAACCCTGACATGGCGGCATTGAACGCCAAGATTAAGGGCAACCCAGATCTACCATCCCTTGCCGACCGTATTCCAGCCGAGCCGCTGGTTATGGTTCCCTATGATTCTGTGGGCAAATATGGCGGCACTTTGGACGTGCTGTCCAACGCTACAGAAGCTGGCACATCTGACTTCCTGTCAGTTCGCCACGTTAACCTTGTGCGCTTTTCGGACGATCTTCAAACCATCGTTCCAAACATCGCCAAGAGCTGGGAATGGAACAGCGACTTTACAAAGCTGACTTTTCATCTTCGCAAAGGCCACAAATGGTCTGATGGTGCGCCGTTCACCAGTGCTGACGTGAAATTTTATCACGACAACCTGATGCTCGACACAAACATCTTCGAAAAACCGAAAGATTACATCACAGTTGGTGGTAAGACCATGACGGTCGACGCCCCTGACGCAACGACCGTGGTGTTCAACCTGCCTTCACCAAAACCTGGCCTGCTGGCGCACTTTGCAACATCATATGCGCAAGGCTTCCAGCCAAAGCATTTTCTGGGTCAATTCCACCCGGCGATTAATGCTGACGCTGACAAATATGCCCAGTCACTTGGTTTTGAAAACGGCTATGACGCGATCAAAGCCTATTATGGTAACTCAGACTGGACGGACACTCCGTCACCATTGCTGAGCCGCCCTACAATTGCAGGCAATCTGCCACAGCCGGTTATTCCAACTCTGGAAAGCCACATCTATGTGACAGACACAACCGAAGGCGGCCGTCTGGTCGCCAACCCGTACTTCCATCAGGTTGACACAACAGGCCAGCAGCTGCCGTACATCTCAGAGCAGAGCGAAGTCTACAAGAACGACAATGAAGTTCGTCTGCTGTCCATCATCAACGGCGATGTCGATTACAAGGCGCAATCATTGCAGCTTGCATCGGCCCCTGCGCTTCTCGATGGTCAGGCTTCAGGCAACTACACCGTTGATCTGCGTCCTGAAATTACACTGGGCGTGTTCGGCTTTAACGTAACGCATGAAGACGAAGACAAGCGGGCTGTTTTCAGTGATGTTCGGTTCCGTGAAGCAATGTCAATTGCCATTAACCGTGACGAGCTGAACGAAGTTGGCTTCTTTGGCCAAGGCGTTCCGCAGCAGTATATTGGCTTCTCGCCAAAGCCTGCATTCGTTTCTGACAAATGGCAAACATACAAGACTGAGTTCGACGCTTCAGGTGCCAAAGCACTGCTCGATTCTATGGGCATGAAAGACACCGACGGCGACGGTTTCCGTGAAATGCCAAGTGGCGGCAAGCTGGTTCTAAACCTGTACTTTGCAACCCAGGGTATTGCTGGTCAGACCGTTGAACTTGTCTCTCAGTACTGGGCCGATGTTGGCATTCAGTCTGTGGTCAAGGAAGTCACTCCTGACGAGTATCGTTCAGCCCAGTCTTCGAACAAACTCGATGTTGTGATGTGGCGTAAAAGCCAGCCGTTGGCCATTGTTCTTGGTAACAATGAGCTATGGGTACCTCCGTTTGAAAACTACTTTGGTGTTCGTAACGGTATGTTGTGGGCCGAGTGGGTTGACAGCAACGGTACCAAAGGTGTTGAGCCACCAGCGTTCGTAAAAGAGCTGATTGCCGATGTGAACGCATTCCAGTCTGCCGATCAGGCCAGCGCTGAGTTTGCGACTCTTGGTGAGAAAATGGTGAAGAACATGGTTGAAAGCATGATGTTCATTGGAACGGTCAAAGCACCGGCACCGATGATCCATCACAATAACCTGAAGAACTTCACATCGTTCAAGACACATTCATATGAGTATTACCGGACATATCCATACCGGGCGACTCAGTGGTGGTTGGACGAGTAGATCTTCAAATTTCAAATATAATAAGCCATGGGCGGTGAGTGTCGCCCATGGCATAGTTTTTTGTAGCTTTGTTTTTTGTAGCTTTGTTTTTTGTAGCTTTGAGAATAAGTAACAATTTCGTCTGTAAATCATATACGCTAAATAAATCAGGTGTTTTAGGGATTGGCGGCGCATCCATATGCTTCAATTTGGAAACTTTGTTCTTACCCGAGCTTTTATGGCGATCCTGACTCTCGTCATCGTTTCATTTGTGGTGTTCAGCCTGATGGAACTGGTACCGGGCGATTGCGCTGAGCGTTATCTTGCCTTCAAAAACACCCAAGGTTCGGGTATTTCGGTTGCAGACATCGATAATGAACGCCGCCGGTTGGGCCTTGATAAACCTTTTCCCCAGCGCTGGGCATCATGGGTTGTGAACGCCTTTCAGGGCGAATTCGGTGACAGTTGTATTTTGCGGGTAAATATCGCCCAGTTGCTTGGCACAAAGTTCTGGTTGTCGCTTGGCATCTGCCTTGCGTCACTGACGTTGGCCTATGCGATTGCTATCCCGGTGGGCATGATTTCGGCGGCCACCAACAATGCCACCTTGAATAACAGCCTTCGTCTGTTCAGCTATCTTGGTCTTGCCATGCCGAATTTTTTGCTGGCGTTGATGATCATGCTATTCTCGACAATATATTTTGGGGACACGCTGACCGGGCTATTCTCCAACGAATATCGAGATGCGCCTTGGAATTTCGACAAGTTTATTGATCTGTTGAAACACGCATGGCTACCGATCTTTATTCTGGGATGGTCGGCTACCGCATTTGCCCTACAAACCGTGCGAGCGCTAATGTCGGACGAAATTGGCAAGCTGTATGTAACGGCGGCGGCGGCGCGGGGTGTTCATGGCCGCAAACTATTATGGCGCTATCCTGCAAGGCACGCGCTGGGCCCTATTGTCAACAGTCTGGGTTTCGATTTGAACAGGGTCTTTAACGAGCTGCCGATTGTCGCCCTGATCCTGACTTTGACCGATGCCGGGGCGTTGCTGATCGAGTCACTGGCGCGTTCCAACGACCAGCAGCTGGCGGGGGCAATCATCTTCCTGCTGACGGCATCGATTGTAACGCTTAACTTTTTGACTGACGTCATGCTTTCAATTTTGGATCCCCGGATTCGCAAAAGCATTCTGAGGTGATGGTAATGGCAACAGATATGACACAAGATACCGCGCCATCGCAGCCTCTAAATGATCAAAAGGCAAAGGAGGCATATTTCACCGCCTCGCAGCGCCAACTGGTCTGGGCGCGGTTTAAAAAGCAACGCGCGGCAATGACCGCGGCCACCGTTCTGATTGTGCTGATCGTGTCGGGCCTTCTGGCGCCGTTTCTGTCGCCCTATAATCCGACCATTGCCGGCCGGGATAAGGATTATCTGAACGGTGCGCCGACGATCCCCATGTTTTGCGATAAAAACGGGTGTTCGGTACGCCCCTTCCTGCACGCTGTTGAACGTGAACGGTCCCTTAAAACCAATTTTCGCTGGGTTGAAAAAATCAACGAGGATAAGCGCCTTTATGTGCATTTTATGGTTGAGGGATCGAGCTACAAGCTGTTTGGTTTCATTCCGGGGAAAACGCATCTATTCGGCGTTGCTGACGGGTATATCCACCTTTTTGGAACCGATGCCAGCGGCAAGGATATCTTTTCGCGAACGCTGCACGCCATTTGGACATCGCTGCAAGTTGGCACCATAGGGGTGTTTATCGCCTTTGTATTGGCGTTAATTATTGGCGGAATTTCCGGCTATTACGGAGGGTGGATCGATTCTGTTCTGCAGATGATAACCGACGCCGTAAGAACGGTTCCGGCAATCCCGCTATTCATGGCAATTGCCGCCTTTATTCCGCAGGAATGGACGGCAGAAATGCGGTTCTTCTTTATATCCCTAATTTTGGGATTGATCGGCTGGCCAACTTTGGCGCGGCGCGTGCGAACGCATTTGCTGACGGAACGCAATCAGGAATATGTTCTGGCGGCGCAAATGTGCGGGGCCTCTTCCAGCCACATTATCCGTCGGCACCTGCTGCCTAGCTTTACTAGCTATATCATCGTCGATCTGGTGATTTCGTTCCCCTATATGGTGCTGTCGGAGACTGCGCTTAGCTTTATCGGGTTGGGGCTGAAGGATCCGGTGAACTCGCTTGGGGTGATGTTGCAGAACGTGACCAGCGCCGATGTGCTGCTGAATTATCAATGGTATTTCATTCCGGTGATTTTCTTTATCACGCTGGTGATGGCGTTTGTGTTTGTTGGGGATGGTCTTCGTGATGCCGCCGACCCGTATTCGGATACCAGTAAATGATGCGCTGCCTTACCATATCTCCAGCGGCATCAGGGACCAAAACTAGTGAGGTCAGGCGATGAGCGTCCTTTCAGTCGATAATCTGACAATCCGGTTCAAAACCGATGAAGGCCTTATTACCGCGGTTGAAAATGTATCCTTTGATATTCAACCGGGTGAAGTTCTGGGACTAGTCGGCGAGAGCGGATCAGGGAAATCGGTTACCGCAAAATCCCTGATGCAGTTGAACGGCAAGAACACCGTTTATGACCCCGCCTCGCGGGTTATTCTGCATGGCGACGCCGAGGCCGGCGGCCAGGATATCGATATTTTGAGCTTGAAGCACGAGCGCGATATGCTGCCGATCCGGGGCGGGGCCATTTCGATGATTTTTCAGGAGCCGATGGCGTCATTCGCACCAGCAATTTCTGTTGGTGCGCAGATGGTTGAACAGCTGCTTATTCATACAGATATGAACAAAAATGCCGCCAAAGAGCTGTCCATCGAAATGCTGGACCGCGTTGGCATTACCGAACCAGCCCAGCGTTTTGATCAATATGTGTTCGAGTTTTCCGGCGGAATGCGCCAGCGTGCAATGATCGCCATGGCATTAACGACCAAGCCGCGACTATTGATTGCCGATGAACCCACTACAGCCCTTGATGTCACTATCCAGCGCCAAGTCATTGACCTGATGAAAGAGTTGATCGGGGATTTTGGTATGAGCATCCTGTTCATCACCCATGATCTGGGGGTGATTGCGCAAACCGCCGACCGGGTGTCGGTGATGTATCTGGGGCGTATTCTGGAAAGCGGGCCTGTTCGTGATGTACTGCGCAATCCAGCGCATGCCTATACGCAAGGTCTGTTGAACGCCCTGCCAAATCTGGATGATTTTGATGCCCCATTGACGCCTATTCCGGGCGATATTCCCTCACCGTTGGAGCGCCCGCCGGGCTGTGTTTTCCATCCGCGCAATGTGAACCTCGAACCGGGATCGCGGTATGAGCGTGAAGTGCCGCCGATGAGCGAAGTCTCCCCCGGGCATTTTGCTGCGCTGTTTCCAGAGGATGTCGTTCCCATGAAATCGGAACCCAAAAAGGTGGCACCAAAAAAGCGCGCCCCCAAAAAGACGGTTTCCAAAAA
>JAACDV010000177.1 GCA_009936825.1 Bacteroidota bacterium
AACGGTGATGTTGATCTGATTGACAGGGTTGATCCAAAAACAGTCAATCTGCTGGGTCGCTCACCAAACCTCGATATTCTTGAGGTCACCGGTACGCTGCATTACACCTTCCCGATGCGTTTGGACACAGCGCCATTCGATAATTATGATCTACGGATGGCACTCAAGCTTTCGATCAAGCGTCAGGAGCTGGTTGACAAAATCCTGCTGGGACATGGTGCAGTTGGTAACGACCATCCGATTTCGACGGCAAATCGGTATCATGCAGCAGATTTGGCACAGCGCGATTTTGATCCTGATAAGGCAGCTTTCCATTATAAGAAATCAGGCCATTCAGGAGCGGTTCCCTTGTCTGCAGCTGATGCAGCTTTCGCCGGTGCCGTTGATGCGGCCCAGCTGATGGCAAACTCTGCTGCCGAGGCTGGCATCAACATCGAAGTTATCCGTGAGCCTAATGACGGCTACTGGTCAAACGTCTGGAACAAAAAAGGCTGGAGTGCCTGTTATTGGGGCGGACGTCCAACCGAAGACTGGATGTTCTCAGCAGCCTATACCGATGACACCGAGTGGAACGACACCGCATGGAAAACGACTGAAGGCGCGGTCAAGTTCAACAAGCTTGTTAAAGAAGCCCGTGGTGAGCTGGACGATAATAAGCGCAGAGATATCTACGCTGAATGTCAGACACTCATTCATGACGATGGCGGAACAATCTGTCCGATGTTTGCCAACTACATCATGGCGCATGGCAAAAGCCTGACACATGATGACAACGTTGCTGCGAACTGGGATACGGATGGAGCAAAAGCAGCAGAGCGCTGGTGGTTCGCTTAAGTCCCGACCTAATATTACTCAGGCAGCATCCGCTGCCTGAGTATTTTTATTTGACAATGTCACGGTTATTTGCTTCGTCATTCGCCTAAAAAATCATCCAAGATAAACGGCCAAAAGAAACGGAAGGTCTCAGTGCATCCAGTCTTAGTAACTGTTGTCCAGAGGTTGGGTTTGGGTCTTGCAACGCTCTTTGCAGTCTCAATAATTATTTTCACCTCTATCGCAATGTTGCCCGGCGATTTTGGGCAATCGGTGCTTGGTCAATCTGCGACAGAAGAAACGGTTGCCGCTTTCCGGCGCGAACTGGGGTTGGATAAACCTGCCTATATCCGCTATTTCGACTGGTTGGGTGCCGTTGCGCAGGGTGATCTGGGAACATCTTTTTCCGGACGAAATTCATCGGGCGCTGATCGGTCACGCGCGGTTGCCGAACTGATTGCGCCGCGCCTGTGGAATACGCTTTTTCTTGCCGGTATCACCGCGCTGATTTCAGTGCCACTGGCTCTGATGCTAGGTATTACAAGCGCGCTTTATCGAAATTCAATTTATGATCGCGTCGTCAATGCCACTACGTTGACAACCATTTCCTTTCCGGAATTTTTTGTCGCTTATATCCTTATTCTTCTGCTGTCGTCTTTGTGGCCGGTTTTGCCATCGCTTGCCAATGTTGATGTAACGACCCCGTTGGGGGACCGGCTTTTGCGGATTGCTCTGCCTGCACTGACGCTGACATTGGTTATTATCGCGCATATGATGCGAATGACGCGCGCGGCAATCATCAATCTGCTGGCCAGCCCCTATATCCAAATGGCGCGCCTGTCAGGGGCGTCGCGCAGCGAAGTGATTTTGAAGCATGCGCTTCCCAATGCGTGGGCTCCCATCGCGACAGTGATTGCCTTTAACCTTGCCTATTTGGTTGTTGGCGTTGTCGTGGTTGAGGTGGTGTTTGTTTACCCCGGTGTTGGCCAGCTTATGGTTGATGCGGTGACCAGCCGAGATATTCCGGTGGTCCAGGGCTGCGCGCTGATATTTGCTGTCACTTATATTTTGCTGAACCTGATTGCTGACATCATAGGCATTGTTACCAATCCAAGATTGTTGCATCCCAAATGACAAATGAACCTCAATCATATTCTGCTGCGGGCGAAAGCGGTGCCGTATTTGAGCGGCGTACACGATGGCAAAATATCCGTCTGGCGCTTAGGAAATCGCCTTATACTGCGCGCTTTGGCTTTGCGGTAATTGTTGTTTATATCTTTGTCGCGTTATTTGCGCCCTGGCTGGCACCTTACGGCGAGGCACAGGTTTTTCCGGAGCCTTATGCGCCGGGGGATACGACCCATTTTTTCGGTACCGATAAGATCGGGCGTGACATCTTTACACGGATGATTTACGGCGCGCGGAATACCGTTGGTATCGCTGTTGCAACGACGTTTCTATCCTTCCTGATTGGCGGCAGTCTTGGTCTGGCTGCGGCCATTGACCGGCGCTGGATCGATCAGGCTCTTAGCCGCACGGTTGACGTTTTGATGGCCATTCCCAGTCTGATTTTCGCATTGGTTCTGCTGTCCATTTTCGGCTCCAACGTGTTGAACCTGATCATCATTATTGCCGTGCTGGATGCTACCCGGGTGTTTCGCCTGACCCGCTCGGTTGCGGTAAATGTCGTGGTGATGGATTATGTTGAGGCTGCCAAACTTCGCGGTGAGGGGCTTGGCTGGGTTATGCGGCGCGAGATTCTGCCGAACATCATGCCGCCGCTGATTGCTGAATTCGGCCTGCGATTCTGCTTTGTGTTCCTGACCATCGCGGCGCTGTCTTTCCTTGGTGTTGGAATTCAGCCACCAACCGCAGATTGGGGATCCATGGTGCGCGACAATGCCAATCTGATTCAATTCGCACAATATGACATTAAAGCAGGCTTGACTCCGTTATTACCCGCAGGCGCGATTGCCCTCTTAACGGTGGCAGTGAATTTCGTGGTCGACTGGTTCTTGCACAAAACAAGTGGGCTTCGTGATGAGCAATAAATCGCAAAAAGGTGATGTCCTGCTGGATATCAAAGGCCTCGAAATTGAGGGGTTTTCTGACGAGAAATGGCATGAGATCGTCAAGGGGGTTGATCTAACCCTGCGCCGCGGCGAGGTTATGGGACTAATCGGCGAATCTGGAGCAGGCAAATCCACCCTTGGGTTGGCTGCGATGGGATATACCCAGCCCGGGTGCCGCATTACCGGTGGCTCTATCATGTTTGAAGGAGTTGATCTGGCGCAAAGGTCGGATGTGGCGAAGCGCAGCTATTGGGGTAACCGGATGACCTATGTTGCGCAGTCGGCGGCGGCCTCATTCAATCCGGCACACCGTCTTATTGAGCAAACGACAGGCTCGACGATTCGCTTTGGCATCAAGGACCGTAGTGAGGCGATCGAAGACGCTCATGTGCTTTATGGGGCTTTGAATTTGCCCGATCCGGAACATATTGGTGATCGTTATCCGCATCAGGTGTCGGGCGGCCAGTTGCAACGTGTGATGACTGCAATGGCTATGTCACCGCGCCCCGATCTGATTATTTTTGATGAGCCGACCACGGCGCTGGACGTCACCACGCAGGTTGAAGTTCTGTCATCGATGCGTGCCATTGTCGAAGAATTCAACACCGCGGCGATCTATATCACACATGATCTGGCAGTGGTCGCTCAGATGGCCGATGTGATCAAAGTGCTGCGCTATGGCGAAGAGGTTGAGGAGGCACCGACGCGCACGATGCTAACCTCGCCCAAGCAGGCCTACACAAAGTCGTTGTGGTCGGTGCGCTCGCTGCAAAAAAAGGAGCAAAAGCCGGCTGAAAACTTCCTGTGTCTAAAGGGTGTGGATGCGGCTTACGGCAAGTCTAAGGTTCTGTTTAACGTTGATATCGACGTGCCGAAAGGGTCCACTGTGGCGGTGGTTGGCGAATCTGGTTCGGGTAAATCTACGACCGCGCGGGTCATCACAGGCCTGCTGCCGCAGTCGGAGGGATCAGTGATTTTTGACGGTAACGCGTTACCAAAAAAATTGGCCGACCGGGATAAAGAACAAAAGCGCCGTATCCAGATGATCTATCAGATGGCTGATACGGCAATGAACCCGCGTCAGACGGTGCGTGAAATCATTGGCCGCCCACTGGAATTTTATCTTGGGATGCGCGGCAGTGAAAACGCCGACCGTGTGCTGGAACTTCTGGAGATGATTGAGCTTGGCAGTGAGTTTTTGGAACGCCTTCCGGCAGAACTGTCGGGGGGACAGAAACAGCGTATCTGCATTGCCCGCGCGCTGGCTGCCAATCCGGATTTGATCATTTGCGATGAAGTTACCTCAGCCCTTGATCAAATTGTGCAGGAAGGAATTCTAAAGCTTTTACTGCGCCTTCAAGATGAGCTGGGATTGACCTATCTGTGCATCACGCATGACATTTCAACGGTGAAGGCAATCGCCGATCAAGTTGTGGTGATGAATGAGGGCAAGGTTGTCGAGCAAGGAAGCAAGGCTGCGGTCTTTGCCCCACCATTCCCTGATTATACAGAATTGCTGCTCTCGTCAGTGCCGGAAATGGATCCGGATTGGCTGACAAATCTGACGGCAAAACGCCACGCTGAAAGCAAGTAATCCCGCGCCAGCGCACCTTTTTGAAACACCCCACCATTAACGACAGTCGCGCGCGATACTGTCGGTGAAATCACGTTCATAGATCAAAGTGTCGCCTTCATAAGCCTCAAGGCGGGCGGTCAGGTGAAACCGTTCGGCGTCCGACGTCATCGAAGCATAGGTTTCGGTGCGTACCGACCAGCCGTCACGGCTGTTCTGCGTGCTCCAGTGCGTTTGTGCGCGCGCACTCAACGGATCGTCCGGATGGATGCTCCACCATTCACGCGCAACCGACCCATTGACCAGCCCATGATCGCTGTCCTTCACGCAGCCAAAATCATCTATAATCTCCAGCGTTACTATACCGGAATTCAAATCGGTGCTGATTTTGCGGCTGTTGGCAGCTGGTCTGATTTGTTCAATTTGCCAAGGTAATTCTGCCTCGGGTTCTGGAAAATTTCGCTCGTCCGTATCACCGCTGGGCCGGATTGGTAGGGTCAGCACTCCGGCATTTAACATCAGTGATACAGCATTTGGCGATGGCCATAAAAGCGGCCAATAGGTGGATGAAACGGCAACGCGTATCTGGTGTCCCTCGGGAACGCGGTAGGCGCATTGATCCAGCACCACGCCAACGTCGATGATCTCATCCAGATTAAGGGGGGCTGTAGCCGCATGGCCTTTACGGTGAGCCAAGTTCAAAACGCCATAGGTGATGCGGGTGGAGGCACCATCAGGATGAACATGGTTTAACCGCACGGCAATTTGCGCCGCCGGATGATCCGCTTGCAAGCGCAATGTCAGTCGCGGGGCGCCGACAATATCGGTGTCGTGATCAAGCGTATCGCTAGTAAAGGCGGCAGACATGGCGTCATCAGCGCGTTGGTCGCCGGGCATTTCCGGGCCAAGCCATATGGCGCAATATTCGCCCGACCCCATACCGCAATCCTGCGGCGATTTTACCATGACTTTAAGATCGTCCGGCGCCGATATGCCCGGTTTGCCAAGGCGATGGTTGGCTTGCAGAGTCCACGCCTGATTTGTGAGGCCATTGGGCCAGTCATTTTCGCTAATCCAACGTCCGGCGCGTTCCTGATACCATGTTTGGGGGCGCACCCCATCCATCAGATAGGCGCTGTAATCTGGGTCATTCATGACCCCGCGATCAATGTCCTTTAACCATTGGTCCCACCATCTAAGAGCCTCTTGCAAAAAGCCGATCCGAGGTTCGGGAACGGCGAAATGAGGGTATTTATGAACCCAAGGCCCGACAATACCTTTAACCGGCGCGCTGATATTTTCAACAAGGTGTGAGACAGCGTTTTTATAGGCGTCACCCCAACCGCCAACCGCCAGCACCGCTGCTTTGATGGCGCTGAAATCCTCACAGATTGATCCATGCTGCCAATAGGCGTCGCGGTTTTGATGACGCAGCCACAATGCCGGCAAAAACGGCTCGTTCTGCAGCCTATCCAGCCACATTTGACGCCAGTCATCACCAACCAGCGCAGGATCTGGCGCGCGTGATGAATAGGACCACATCGTCGATCCCCAGCCCATATTTTCATTCAGCAGGCAGCCGCCCTTATAGTGAATATCATCGGCATAGCGATCAACGGTGGAACATAGCGTAATGACCGCCTTTAACGGTTCGGGCTGCATGGCTGCCACCTGCAAGCTGTTAAAACCGCCCCAACTGATCCCCATCATCCCAACGGCGCCGGTGCACCATGGTTGCGCGGCAAGCCAATTGATCGTGGCAACAGCGTCATCCAGTTCCTGCTGGCTATATTCGTCCTCCATCAGTCCTTGGCTGTCGCCATTGCCGCGCATATCAACTCTGATACAGGCATAGCCACGCTTGGCAAAATAAGGGTGGGTCAGGCAATCGCGCGCAGTTGTGCCATCGCGCTTGCGGTAGGGCAGAAACTCCAGAATGACAGGAACCGGGTTTGTTTTGGCGTCATCCGGCATCCAAGCTCGCGCCGAGAGCCGGCACCCGTCGGGCATCACAATCGCCATGTCGGGGTTTTCAGTAATGGTCTTCAGATTTGCAATGCTCATTTCAGATGCCCTTATTAGCTATATGGCCATTCACCTTTGCCAAGCGCATTAAGTGCGGCGGTAATCCGATCAAAACTATCCTTTGCCCGGCGAACGCTGCTTCGCGCGCGAAGATAACCATGCACCAAACCTGCCTCGTTGAACCATACAGCATTTCCGCGGCTGGCAATAATCGCATCGCGGTAATCGCGTCCGTCATCGCTGAGCGGGTCGCATTCGGCGGTGACAATAACGGTTGGTGGAAGGCCGGAAAAATCATCATCGGCCAGAGGATAAAGGTGCGCATCAGACTCCCCGTCCTGTACATGTGCCTCATCCAAACGAACTTTTGAATAAAATAGCATATCGCTGCGCGTCAGCATCGGCGCATTGGCATGGGTAATATAGCTTCCGGTGTTAATATCGCCGCCCAGCGTTGGATAGATCAGAACCTGCCCGGCGATGCGTGTGGTTTCGCCGCGCAAAGCATGGGCGGCAGCGGCGCCAAGATTACCCCCGGCACTATCACCGCACAGCAGAACCGGTCCATCGGTCTGATCTAGCAGGTGCCGCACCGCGGTCATAGCATCGTCAAACATGGCCGGGTGCTTGTGTTCGGGGGCCAGGCGGTAATCGACAGAGCAAACATCAAACCCTGTCGTGCTACAAATTTCGGCGCAAATATCATCATGGCTTTCCAGCCCGCCAACAACGTATCCGCCGCCATGAAAATAAATCACCAAAGTATCGCTTTTACTGGTGGAATAGTGGCGATATGGAACGGTGTCGGCCACGCTATCAAACGCTGTCACATTGTCAGGATACCCGCGGGAAAAGGCACGACATAGCGCATCATAATGGCGGCGTTGATCGGCAATCGACATCGCGGCGGTATCATCAGGATAATGGCTTTGTGTTTGCGCGATGAAACTCCATGTCTCCGCGTCAATGATTTTTGTGTAATCAGTCAAAGCTGCCCATTTCCAAAAATACTATTTTTATGTCCGGTGTTTGGGTGTAATTCTGAACATCTTTATATGCCTAGTGCAAACATTCTCATTCCTTTTTATGTGATTTTCCTGTTTTGTAGGGGAGGGGTGCCTTAGATGGTGTTCCTAACGCTGACAGCTATTTTGACAGGATTTCGGAATGAAAAAACGGATGACACGCCTAAACAGACTTGCGGGGGCGTTGATCATTTTTTCGGGTGGATTGCTGCTGAGCGGGTGCGCGCAATTTGGTGCAATTCCGTCGGGCCAGTATCTTGAGCTTGTTCAAGCTTCTCCCAATTACAATGCTGACATTGGCGGTTTTGTGAATCGTAATCCCGGCATCATGGATAATGTCGGTGATGATGTGAGTTTCTGGGATGACCCGTTCGGGCGTGAAAGACCTAACTTTATCTTCAATTGCAACCAGACTTCACCGAACGCACCAATGCCTGAGGAGCGGACCCAAGATTTCACGGATTTTCTGGAGAGCGCTTCGACAATTAAATTCATCTGGCTGGGGCATTCATCAATTCTGCTGTCAATCGAAGGCAAAACGGTTCTGATTGATCCGGTTTTCTCAGACTATGCTTCACCAGTTCCCCTTATAGTTAGGCGTTTCCAGCCTCCGGTTATCAAAATTGATGATCTGCCGAAGATTGATTATATCGTGATTTCGCATGATCATTACGACCATCTCGATATGGAAACGATCAAGCATTTTACCGATAGGGATGTGAAGTTTATCCTACCGCTGGGCGTTGGTGCGCATCTTCGCCGTTGGGGCATTGCGGCGTCAAAGATGATTGAGCTGGATTGGTGGGAGGAAGCTGATCTTGGCGGGGCTGGCCCAGGCAGTCTGTCTTTTGTTGCAACACCGGCGCAGCATTTTTCTGGACGGACCGGTATCAGCTCAAAGATGGAAACGCTGTGGGCGTCATGGGTGATTAAAAGTCCAACGCGGCGGATGTTTTTCAGTGGTGATTCTGGCTATGACACACATTATAAATCCATCGGTGAGCGGCTCGGCCCGTTTGATTTGGTGTTCATGGACAGCGGTCAATATAATGAACGCTGGCGCGCCGTCCACAATATGCCGCACGATGTTATCAGAGGATTTATGGAGCTTCGCGGAAATTATCTGGTGCCGGTGCATTGGGGTATGTTCGACATGTCGTTGCATAACTGGTTCGACCCGCCATCAAAGATTAGCAAGCTGGCAAAGCAACATAACATTAACCTGATTACGCCGCGTCTGGGCGCGATAATACGACTTGAAGACCCGCCGCTATTCGATGAATGGTGGCGTGAGGTGAAGTGACGACTAACCACCAAATTTCTGGGTAAAAGTTGGCAGAAGATCATCATCCGCAGGCGTTGCGTGCCAGACCGCGCGGGCAATGGCCCGGGCAAGGCAGACCGCCGCAAAATGACCCAGTGCCAAGACATCGCCATAGGTGGGCGCAGGCCGCGTTGCGGTGCTAAGCGCAAAGACAAGATCACCGTCAAAAGGCGTATGGCTCGGCCAGATAGCCCGGGCCATACCATCATGCGCAGCAACGGCCATGCGCTTGCATTGCGATTTATTCAACGCCGCATCGGTGGCGACAATCGCGATCGTGGTGTTTCCTGATGCCATATCAGGGGAAACACCGGAAGCGTTGGCAAGCTCCTCGCGGCGTGCCATTTTCATCGGCACGTCCCCCACATCAACCGGATCTGGCGACGGACCAAAGCCGCCAAACTCGTTATTCATTTCTTGATGGGCTGCCCAGAAATGCGGCCTTCCTTGTTGAATTACTGATCCCAGAGCGTTTACCGCGACCAATGCGCCGATGGTAATTCCGCTTTCCAGGATGATCGAGGCGGACCCCAACCCCCCTTTTAGATCAGCCGTTGTTGCCCCATATCCGGCTCCTGCTGATCCTAGTTGAAAATCTTGTGATCTGGCATGAAACGCCTCGGCACCAAGCGCATACCACGGATTTTCATCCCATGATTGATCCCCGCCATTCAACAAATCAAACAGAATAGCGGCGGGTACAATGGGCACCTTTACACGGTCAACGCTAAGGCCGCGCCCCTCGGCACGAAGCAGCTTTGCCACATGTGACGGCGCATCCAGTCCAAAGGCCGATCCGCCAGAGAGCACCAGCGCGTCAACCTCACTAACCAGCTTGTCAGAGTCCAACAAATCAGTCTCGCGCGTCCCGGGTGCGCCGCCCATAACATGAACATTCGCAACGAAAGGAGATTCGCCATACAGCACTGTGGTTCCGGTTTTAACCGCCATGTTATGGGCGTTGCCAACCAGAATGCCGTCAACATCGGTAATCAGATTGCGGGGACCCGGTGTGAGCGTCATCTTGGTGCCTTTTCCTGATTTGATCTACAGATTGAAAAACAGCTGGAACAGGGGGCGCTAAATACAGCGCCCACCATCAACCTCCATCGCGACGCCGGTTATCATTGACGCATCATCCGAGCACAGAAACGCTGCGGCATTGCCCATATCCTGCGGCGTTGAAAACCGGCCAATCGGAATTGTGGACAGAAATTTTGCCCGCATTGCCGGTGTGTCTTCGCCCATAAAACTTTTCAGCAACGGGGTCTCGCCAGCTACCGGGTTCAACGCATTCACCCGAATGCCGTGCGGGGCGAGTTCTATTGCCATGCTCTTTGTTGCGGTAATCATCCAGCCTTTGCTGGCGTTGTACCAGCTTAAATTCGGGCGTGGTGATACGCCGGCGGTCGATGCAATGTTCAAAAACGCGCCTGATCCCTGCGCTTTCATGATCGGGACAACATATTTGCCTGACAGGAATACCGACTTGGTATTAACCATCAACACCCGGTCGAATTCATCCTCGGTTACATCTTCCATCGGCTGGGGAAGGTGGGTTATGCCGGCATTATTCACAAATATATCAACGCTGCCATGATGATCCATTGCTGCTGTTACAAGCGCCTGCATTTCGTCTGATTTTGAAACGTCAGCCTTCACCGCCAATCCCCCTAGCGTCGCCGCAAGGGACGTGGCAGCGTCCATATTAATGTCGGCGATGATGACATGGGCGCCCTCAGTGGCAAACACTTTGGCAATTCCGGCTCCAAAGCCTGATCCGCCACCGGTGATAATCGCGGTTTTGTCTTGCAGTCGCATCCTAGTCTCCCCTGCCATCCAAATTTGTTTGAAATTCCAATTATCCGTGAAGGGCGGCGATCGTTTTTAATGAGGAGAAGCCATACAAAGCCTCAAAGCCCTTTTCCCGCCCATGCCCGGCATGGCCAACCCCGCCAAAGGGTAATTCCACCCCGCCGCCAGCACCATAATTATTGATAAAGACCTGACCCGAACGCAATTGGCGGGCAAGCCGCATTTGGCGGGCGCCATCACGCGTCCATATTGAGGCAACAAGTCCATATTTGGTGCCGTTGGCAATGGCGCATGCGTCTGCCTCATCATCAAAGGGGATCATAATCTGCACAGGACCAAAAATTTCATCTTGGGCAAGTTCATGCGCCGGATCATCGCCCTTTAACAAAACTGGTGGTTGGTAATATCCACCGTTAGGGGCGGTGCTGCTCAGCTTTCCGCGCGCCAGAACCGGCAAATCATCGCCGCGCGCCAGAAAGCCGGAAACGATATCCTGTTGTGCTTGTGAAATCAGCGGCCCGACATTAAGGTTTTGCATCGCCGGACCCGTTTCCAATTCCGAATAGCGCGCCGCCATTAATGCCGCAACCTCATCAAAAATGGGCCGGGCGACAAGAATGCGTGACGAGGCCGAACAGGTCTGGCCAGCATTTTGTATTCCGGCATTCACCAGAAACGGCAGCGCTGCGTGGAGGTCGGCATCCTCAAAGACCAACTGCGGTGACTTGCCGCCAAGTTCTAGTGTTACCGGCACAACGTTCTGTGCTGCAGCCATCTGTACCAACTGGCCGGTGGCAACTGACCCGGTGAACGATATGTGATTCACCCCCGGATGCGCTGATAGGGCAGCGCCAGCCTCAACACCCAGCCCCGGAACGATGTTCAGCACACCATCCGGCAAGCCTGCCTCAACGGCTAAACTGGCGAGTGCCAGCGCGGTAAGACACGCCTGTTCGGCCGGTTTCACCACACAGCAATTTCCCATCGCCAGCGCCGCCCCAACCGAGCGTCCCAGAATTTGCATCGGATAATTCCACGGCACAATATGGCCGGTAACGCCAATCGGCTCACGCAGCGTGTAAACAGTATATCCATCAAGATAGGGAATGGTCTCGCCCATCACCTTATCGGCAGCCCCGCCATAAAATTCAAAATAACGCGCCATGGCTACAGCATCGGCGCGGGCTTGAGCCAGCGGTTTGCCAACGTCATGCGCCTCAATCACTGCCAACTCGTCGGCCTTTTCCAAAATCAGGGCTGATAGCCGCAGCATGATACGCCCGCGCTCGCCCGCGGTGACCCGATGCCATGGGCCGTTAAGGGCGTTTTGCGCGGCATTGACCGCGGCATTAATATCGTCACTACCGCCGCGTGCGATCATGGTCAGCAGCGAGCCATCCGACGGATCGAACAATTCCAGCATAGCCCCGGATGCTGGCGCCTGCCACTTGCCATCAATAAAGACCTTGTCGGCCGGATAGAATAGATTTCCCAAAGTCATTTCTCTAACGTCCTTCGCTCTGCGGCTATTGATCTGGCAATTTTGGCCTCTAACCAATCCATTCTGGAGGAATTTGCGGCGTGAATTCAAGAAGTTGTTTCGTGTAATCATGATGTGGGGTACGCAGCACATCAGCCGTTTTACCGCTTTCCAGAATCTGGCCGTCGCGCATCACCAAAACACGGTCCGTAATCGCCCGAACAACTGACAGATCATGGCTGATAAACAGATAGGATAATTCATGAAGCGCGCGTAACTCCGCCAGTAAGTCCAGAATCTGGGCGCGAATTGACACATCAAGGGCCGAGACGGCCTCGTCCAGCAGGATTAGTTTTGGCTTGACCACCAGCGCGCGGGCTATGGCAATTCGCTGCCGCTGCCCCCCGGAAAATTCATGGATATATTTGCCCCGATCAGAGCTGGACAGCCCCACCTGCTCCAGTGCCTGATCAATCTGCATTGTAAGTTTATCACCGCGCGGAGCGTTTGCCACAAGGTGAAAAGGTTCAGCCACCAGCCGGTCAACTTTATGCCGCGGATTGAACGAGGCGTAAGGGTCTTGAAATACGATTTGCTGTAATCCGCCAGTCGGGTTCCTGTTTTTTCCCGAGATATCGCTGCCATCAAGGATAATCCGCCCAGCGTTAATCGGCTGCAATCCCAAAATGGCTCGGGCAAGGGTAGATTTTCCGCACCCGGATTCGCCGACAAGACCAACGCTCTCGCCCTTTAGAATGTGCAGGGTTACATCTTTCACCGCTTCAAATTTTATCGGTTTGCCAAATAATCTGCCAGATTTCTTGCGATAGCTAATTCCCAGATTTTCAACCGATAACAGTGGTGTTGTCACCGCTGGCGGCGATTGCTCTGGAATATGCGATGCAGCGGCAAACAGCTTTTTGGTGTAGGGATGCCGGTGGGTCCGGAATAATGTTTCGGTAGCACCATCCTCAACAATGCGGCCATGTTCCATGATGCTGACATGGTCAGCCATTTCGGCAAGGACTGCCAGATCATGCGTTATCAGCATGATCGACATCCCCTCATTATCAACCAGATCACGAAGCAATGTCAGAATGCCCGCCTGCGTCGTAACATCTAGAGCAGTTGTCGGTTCATCGGCGATTAAAAGTGCCGGCTTCCAAGCAATCGCCTGCGCAATCATCACCCGTTGACGCTGACCGCCAGACAATTCATGCGGGTAGGTGTTTAGTGAAAACCGGGCATCTCCAAGTCCAACACGCGCCAGTTTTTCATAGGCAATTTCTTTGGCCTCGGCGCTGGAAACTGAACTGTGGATATGTAAGGTCTCAGTAATCTGAGCGCCGATCGTCTTTAGGGGGTTGAGCGCCGTCATTGGTTCCTGAAAAATCATTCCGATCTCACGACCTCGCAATCGGCACATCTCGGCTTCGCTACGCGTGAACAAATTACTGTTATCCGCATTGGATTGATGAAGATGGGCGGTACCGCTACGCTGCGCGCCTTGCGGCAGCAGCCCCATCACCGAAAGCGCGGTCATTGATTTTCCCGATCCACTTTCACCGGCAATGCCGTAAACCTGACCCTGCCCAACCCGAAGCGAGATATCCTTCAAAATCGGTGTTTGACCAATCGACAGGTTTAATCCGGCAATATCCAGCAAAGTATCCATCAGCGCATTCGCCGCAATCGTGGGTCCAGAAGGTCGCGCAGCCCGTCACCCATCAGGTTCAACCCAAGCACGGTGGCAATGATGGCAACACCGGGGAAAATGGCCAGATGCGGAGCAAATGAAACCATCGTTTGGCTGTCAGCAAGCATTCGTCCCCATGATGGCAGCGGCGGCTGGGCACCAAGCCCAACATAGGACAAGCCTGCCTCGGCAAGAATTCCCAAACTGAACTGGATGGTGCCCTGAACAATCAGGATGTTCAGAATGTTCGGCAGAATATGCTCAAACGAAATTCGCACCCCGCTTTTACCGGCGACACGCGCGGCCAAAGTAAAGTCAAGCGTCCAGACAGACAGCGCGCTGCCGCGCGTTACCCGGGCAAAAACCGGAATGTTGAAAATGCCGATTGCGATGATCGCATTCAGCGCCGAAGGACCAAAAATCGCAGTAATCAGAATGGCAATCAGCAATGAAGGAAACGCAAAAACCAGATCATTGCTGCGCATCACCAAATCATCAACAAGACCGCCTTGGCGTGCCGCCGCCAGCAACCCAAGTGGCACCCCAACCAAAATGCCAATACCAACCGCAACGATTGCCACGGCGATGGAAACGCGGGCACCAACCATGATCATTGACAGAATATCGCGACCAAAATGGTCTGTACCAAAAAGATGCGTTGCATTGGGCTGCTGCAACTTTGCCGCGATATTCAGTGTCTCAACGCTGAACGGAGTCCAGATGAATGAGACCAGCGCCGCCATCACAAAACGCCAGTTAACCCGGCCCCCAGCAAAAGTGATACCGGAAGGATGAGGCCGTTTGTCTTCAGGTCAGCTTTCATCATGTCGGCTTCCGCAGGCGTGGATCGACCAGCACATAGGCAATATCAACCAGAAAGGTGACGCAGATCACGGCGAACACTAGGAGCATCACCACGCTTTCGACAACAATCAAATCACGCTGGGTAATACCTTGAAAAATCAACCTGCCCAAGCCGGGAAGAAAAAATACATTTTCGATAATAATCGCTCCGGCAATTAGAAATGAAAATTGCAGACCGATAATGGTTAGAACCGGAATGAGCGCATTGCGAAAGGCATGCGCCCAGACAGTGCGGCGCTGGCTGAGACCTTTGGCCCGCGCCGTACGGATGTAATCCTGCGAGAGTGTTTCCAGCAATGATGAACGCATTACCCGCGCCAGAATTGAGGCCTGCGGCAAAGCTAGCGCAATGGCAGGAAGCAACAGCGCCTTGATGCAAACGAAAACACCCTGATCCCACCCCGGAAACCCGCCAGCCGAAATCCAGCGAAGTTTAATTGCAAAAATACTGACCAGAATCATGGCAAACCAGAAATTGGGAATGGCAATGCCAAGCTGGGTGGTGCCCATAATTGCCCAGTCAGATGCCCGCCCCCGGCGCCCCGCAGCGATCAGCCCGGCCGGAATCGCGATCAAGGTTGAGAGGAGTAACGCAAAGAGGGCGAGCGGCAACGAAATCCAAATGCGCGCCATGACCAGCTCAGCAACCGGAACCTGATAAGTGTATGAAATACCAAAATCGCCAGTAACCATGCCGCCAACCCATTGGACATAGCGCTGCCATAATGGCTGGTCTAGGCCAAGCTCACGCCGCAATGCAGCCAGCGTATCCGCTTCAGCATTGATCCCCAGCATAAAGGATGCGGGATCGCCCGGGACCACCTCCAGCATGGTGAAAATAATCCCCGATGCCACCAGCAGGCTGACCAGCAAAACCCCCAGACGTTTAAGAATATAGCGAAGCATCTACTTATGAACGGCACTCGGATGAGGGTGGAAAAGGTTTAATCTAGATTAGTGAATTATAAAAAAATGCAAAGTTTGAGAAAATTATCGCCATCAATATAACAGCATCGCCCCATACCGATAAGGGTATGCGGCGATGCTTTAGGTGATGCGGCTTAGTCGGCCCAGCTGACGCCGGTCAGATCATTGGCCTGTGTTGGGGAATTTTCCCAAAGACCTTTAATCTTGGCGTTCGCCACGCCAGTGCGTGCCAGTTGGAACAGATAGCCATTGACGTAATCATCGGCGATGATTTGTTGCGCCGATTGAAGCAACGCGGTGCGTTTTTTGGCGTCGGTTGCCAGCTTCAAATCGGTCATCGCCTTCTGCAGTTCAGCACTGTCATACTGGAAATAATATTCTGGATTGGCATAAATACCGATATCCATTGGCTCGGTGTGCGAGACGATGGACAGATCAAAATCCTTACCCCTGAAGACCTGCTCTAGCCACTGCGCCCATTCCAGATTTTCAATCTCGATATCAATACCAACTTCGCGAAGCTGGGATGCGATAATCTCGCCGCCACGACGTGCGTATGAGGGCGGTGGTAGCTTAAGAGAAAGCGTCAGACCGTTTACATATCCGGCTTCCTTTAACAGCGCCTTAGAGCGTTCCGGATCAAAGTTTGACTGGCCGGTCAGATCGACATAATCCGGGTGATGCGGCGCAAAATGTGTGCCGATTGGCGTGCCATAGCCGAACATCGCTCCATCAATAATCGCTTGCCGGTTGATCGCATGCGCAATCGCTTTGCGAACCCGAACGTCGGTCAGTTTTTCCGATTTGTTGTTGGTGGAAAGGATAGTCTCACCCTCGGTCGAGCCGACAATTACGCTAAAGCGCGGGTCAGCATCAAACTGCGGCAGATTTTCAGGTGCCGGATAGCCCGGAAAGGCGTCAATATCGCCAGCCATAACGGCGGCAAAAGCGGCGGTCGGATCAGAAATAAACTTGAATGTCGCCTTTTCCAAGGCAACAGGTTTTCCCCAGTAACTGGCGTTTTTCGTGATCTCAATGCGGTCGCCGTGCACCCAATTTGAAAATTTGAAAGGCCCTGTGCCAACCGGCGCACTGGCAGCCATTTCGATGCTTTCAGGAGCGACAATAACGGCGTCCCCCCATGCCATGTTCGTAATAAATCCGCCATCCGGGTCGCTCAGAGTGATGCGCACCGTTTTGGCATCAACCCCATCAACCGAAGCAATTCCGGTGAACAGACGCTTTTGTGCGTTTGTCGAACCCTCGGCCCGCGCGCGGTCCAGTGAAAATTTCACATCATCGGCATCCATGGTGGTGCCATCGTGAAAC